>MGPS01000018.1 GCA_001797495.1 Deltaproteobacteria bacterium GWC2_42_11 | reverse complement strand
GGGATTATAGATAGATTGGGGGACGAGGCAAGGTTTGGGCTGGCGTATTATGCGAGCAGCTATGAAGGTGGGAGAATCGCGGAATATGTGGATTTTGGCGCTGCCACCAATATGATTACCAATATCGCTGGTATGGTTCCATCTACATGGACACCTCTTGGAGAGACCCTTTATGAGATGACGAGATACTTCAGGCAGGACTCTCCATATTATTCCAATTCCCCTGCTGACTACCAGACAGGACTTAATTATGACCCTTATTATTTCAATTATACAGGTTCCAGCACAGACCAGTATGTCCCATGCGCCAAGTCATTTATACTATTTCTTACAGATGGAGAGTCAACTCAGGATACAAGTATTCCAGGGGCATCTACATCATCGCCGTATGCTCCCTGTTCGCTTACCAATATAAAGGCGTGTTCAGGTTACGGAGGTCTTCCCAACCCCAGATTTGCAGGAACCTCTATTGGACAGACCTATGGCAGCAACGGCAGAGATTATATGATTGATGTTGCATACTGGGCAAGGACAAATGACGCCCGTCCAGGGTCATGCACAACCACTCCGACTTCATGGCAGCAGTGCCTTCCGGGAAACCAGAATGTAGTCCTTTATCCTCTATTTATGTTTGGAAGCGGTTCAACCTTGCTAAAAGATGCGGCAATATACGGCGGGTTTAATGATGTGGACGGCGATAATCAGCCTGACTGCTTAACGAATCCGCAGGAATGCTACAGGGATTCAGACGGAGATGGCACAGTAGAATCCAATGGTGATGACCTGCCTTTGACCTATTATGAAGGTGACGATGGTTACGCATTAGAGACAAGCATTACTGATGCCATTACTGATATCTTAAGGAGAAGCGCTTCAGGCACATCTGTTTCAATCCTTGCTACATCTCAGGAAGGTGAAGGCGCGCTCTATCAGGCATATTTCTATCCTGAAAAGATAATGGATGATGGTTCAAAAAGGGACTGGCTCGGATACTGCAGGGGGCTCTTTCTTGATTCCTACGGCAACTTGAGAGAGGATACAGACAGCAGTTATCCAAGCAGCAGCGCAAGTCAGGTGTTTAATATAGACAAGATTATAAGGATGGAGGTTAATGAAACTACAGGCGAAGTTTCAGCAGGCCTTTACAGTGATACAAGTCCTGAAGATGGAGAGGCAGACTTACCTACACCTGATTCTTCGGTTGCGATGGATGATATTAAGCCCATCTGGGGAAGCGGCAAAAACCTTGCCATGAGAGATAAGACCACGCGGAATATGTATGTGTGGATAGACAGCGATGCTGATGGTGTTGTAGATAACGGTGATTTTGGGAATCCAACAGGGGAGGCATTGTTATTCACATCCGGCAATGCCTCAAACCTACAGCCGTATCTCCGTGCAGCAGATTCATCTGAGGCGGTAAATATTGTAAATTTCACAGTAGGAATCCCTGTCTCAGGCTATAGAAACCGCTGCCTACCTATAACAGGCGCATCGCAGGAATCCGGGTGTTCGGGCGCAAATGAAAGGTCATGGCCTCTTGGCGACATAATAAACTCAACGCCAACTGTTGTTGCAAGTCCAAAAGAGCAGTACGATGTTATTTATGGCGTTAGTTCATATATCAACTTCCGCGGTATGTATAATAACAGGAGGAATATGGTTTATGTTGGTGGGAATGATGGTATGCTTCACGCGTTCAACGCAGGTGTTTACACAGGAGGCGATGATGCAGGCACTGCTTCGGTTACAGAGCACGGCATGTTTTCAGCAAATCCAACAACAGGCAACGGCTGGACACCGCCTACGCCTACTCTAGGCGATGAACTCTGGGCATTTATCCCATACGATAATCTGCCTCATCTTAAATGGCTGACAAGCGATGACTACAGCCATGTTTATTTTACTGACTTAAAACCAAAGATTACTGATGTCAGGATATTCTGCGACAGTGATACAGCCCTTGACCCTCCTGTTACCCCAAATTGCATTGTGGGGCAGTATGGTGCTTCACACCCCGGAGGATGGGGGACAATCATGATAATGGGTCTCCGGCTTGGCGGAGGCGCAATCAATGTAGACCTCAATGGTGATGGCGATACCAATGATGCTGGCGAACAGTCCTTCAGGTCTGCATATTATGCCCTTGATATTACAGACCCTGAGAAGCCTCCAAGACTTTTATGGAGATTTACAGACAGCGGGCTCGGTTTTACAACCAATTATCCTTCTATTGCCCATATAAAAAGCGGGTCAAGTGAAAAATGGTTCATGGTTGTGGGTTCAGGTCCTGACAATAATGCCCCAAATGGCACAAGGGGTTATGATGGCTCCAGCACGCAGCAGGGCAAGGTCTTTGTTGTGAATATATTGAACGGTTCACTTGCAAAGACATTTACTGTAGATAATAATGCATTTATGGGGAACCCTACAGCAATTGATATTGACCTTGATTACAGCGTGGATGTAATTTATATAGGCAGTGTAATTTCAAAGACCAGCGGCAAGATTTACAGGATAACTACAGGTGAGAATATTGACCCGAATACATGGGTCTTGTCCACCATGTTTGATCAGGGCGCACCGCTTCTTGCAGCGCCAACTGTATCAAGGGACAGCCTCAATAATTTGTGGGTGTTTTTCGGCACAGGCAGGTTCTTTGATACTGATGATAAAGTAAATTCAGACCAGCAGAGGTTTTATGGGATAAAAGACGCATGCTGGAGCGGTTCATGCACAACCACATATACACTAGCAAATCTATTAAACACCTCTGCGGTTCAGGTTTCTTCTGCAACAGGGACAGCCGCACAGATAAGCGGCTCTACATCTGCGTGCGGCGGCGCTGCAACATGCTCTTATGCTGTGCTTATTGATACTGCAAGGAACAATTATCAGGGGTGGTATATAGACCTGTCAAATCCAGCAACGCCGAGTGAGAGGGTTTTGTCATCACCAGTCCTTATTGGCGGGATAGTGCTTTTCACTGCCTTCATACCCAATTCTGATATATGTGCATTTTTGGGTGATAGTTATGTATATGCGCTTTACTATGAAACAGGGACAGCGTATATAAAATCTGTCATAGGCACAGAGACTATAAGCGGGACAGAATATATAAAGAAATCTGCCTCAATCGGCAAGGGTATGCCTACTACTGTTGGTATAGCAGTAGGCAGGGAGACAAAGGGATTTATACAGACGAGTACCGGTACCATTGTTGAGATAGATACAGAGACACCAAATCCAAAGAGCGGTGTGACAGGCTGGCGTGAGAAGTCAGGCGGCGGCACAGTGGAGATAGAGAAGATATATAAGCATATAGTGAAGTAAGATGAAAAATTGGGGACGGGTTCATATTTTTCTAAGCATATAGTTATTAAGGGTCTCGTAATAGTAACGATATTCTTTTAGCTTTTTAAATCTAACCAGTCAATTTTGTCATGCCCGAATGTTTCTATCCCCGATAGAAGCATTCGGGGAGGCATCCAGCGTCTTTTTTGATACGGGCTAAAACAGAAAGACTCTGGATTCCCGCTTAAAGATTGCGGGAATGACAGCGTGTGAAGTTTTTTGATTTATGTAAATACAATTTTGAGACCCTTAATAAAAGTGGTCAGTGGTAGGGGCGAACCTGTGTGTTCACCCTCTGTGGTCAGTGGGCAATATGGCTAATAAAATATATATATGTGTATTGGTTACCTTTATTGCAGCATCATCAGGCTGCACAGGGGATAAAAAAGATGTTTCTCCTAATAAACAGGGGAAGTCTCCGATTGCCGCCAATGTGGGGACAGGTTTGAAATCTGTCCCCCAGCCAGAGTCTTTACATACAATGGCTGATATAACCAAAGAAGGTGCGGCTGAAGAAAGGAAGATTAAGCCCAATGAACTGCCTGAAGTCATATCAATAAGACTGAGTCCAAGGCTTGTCTATCCGGGGACAATAGTCAAGGCAGAGGCAGAAGGCAGAGACCCTGATGGTGATTTGGTTTCACTCCATTACGAATGGAAGAAAAATGAGGAAACTGTGTTTGAAGGGAGCATGGATGAACTCAAAACCGATGGGTTTAAAAAAGGGGATTTTATAACCGTATTTGTAACCCCTTCTGACGGCAAGATGAAAGGCAAAACAAGAAAATCCATCCCGCTTATTATTGCAAACAGACCTCCTGAAATAAAATCTACCCCCTCCACTGAAATTGTTAACGGTAAATATACATACAAGGTGGAGGCTTCTGACCCTGACGGTGATGTATTGACATTCTCTCTTGAGGAATCGCCGGCAGGCATGGCTATTGACCCTGCCGCAGGGATTATAAAATGGGATATCCCCGCTGTTTCACCTGATTCAAAAACCCCTCCCTCTTATAATGTGAAAGTGCTTGTCAGCGACGGTGATGCAAAGGCATTTCAGGGATTCAGTCTGACTTTAAAAAGGTAACCCATAACCCGCCTTTTTATCATTGCAATTATATCTAATTTATATTAAATTATAAAAAATTAAAAAATATCTTGACAAATTATATTTTTTGGAATAAAGTCCATCCAGACTACTATTAAAAGGCAGGTGGGATTATGACTAAGAATGCCAACAACCTTAAGAAGGTTAGAGAGAATTTGCTAATGAGCAAGGCTGAACTTGCAAGGAAAGCGGCCATCTCCCCGCTCACGATAGACAGGATTGAGAAAGGCTATGGCTGCCGTGTTGATACAAAGAGGAAGATAATACAGGCGCTTGGTCTGAAATTATCAGAAAAGGAGAAGGTATTCAGGGATTAAGGATAAAGTTATGCTGCCTTTTTTAACGAAAAAGAAAGATGTTATAGGGCTTGATATCGGTTCAAACTCTATAAAACTTGTTCAACTTGCCAAAGTGAAGAAGGGTTACAGACTTGTAAAACTCGGGGTAATCCAACTGCCGCCTGAGGCGATTGTTGACGGCTCTATCATAGATTCAATGACTGTTACAAATGCCATAAAGGAACTCCTCGCACAGCAGGGAACGAAGGTTAAAGACGCTGTGTCAGCGTTTACAGGTCATTCTGTCATTATAAAGAAGGTTGCCCTTTCTGCAATGACAGAAGATGAACTGGCAGACAGCATCCAGTGGGAAGCGGAGCAGTATATACCCTTCCCAATAGCGGATGTCAATATAGATTTTCAGATACTCGGTTATGACACAGAAGGCAAAGGGCAGATGGATGTTATACTTGTTGCCGTCAAGAAGGATATGATAAACGACTATGTCAATGTAATTAAAGAGGCAGGGCTTAACCCTGTTGTTATAGATGTTGATTCTTTTGCGCTTGAGAATATGTTTGAGGCAAACTATCCTGTGGCGCCGACAGATAATATAGCCGTTGTGAATATAGGCGCGGCGGTTACGAGCATAAATATCCTGAAAGGCGGCGTAACGGCATTTACCCGTGCAGTTACAATAGGCGGAAATTTCTTTACAGAAGAGATACAGAAACTCCTGAACATAAGTTTTAAGGACGCAGAGACACTGAAGATAGAAGGCACGGTAAAGGATGTTGATATAAGCGCGGTCCAGCCTGTAATTGACAAGGTCTGCGGTAATATTGCGCTGGAGATAAAGAGGTCTATAGATTTTTATCTGGGCGGTATGCCAGGCGACTATGTTACAAAGATATACTTAAGTGGCGGGTGCAGCAAGATGAAGGGTTTATTGAATATCATACAGGAAAGGACAGCGCTCCCTGTTGAAATAATAAACCCGTTTAGTGCAGTGGAATTCAACCAGAAGGTCTTTGACCCTGACTATATTGCTGGCGTGTCCCCCGTGTTTGCAGTTGCAGCCGGTCTTGCGATGAGGAGGGCAGGAGACAGATGATAAAGATAAACCTGTTACCTGTAAGGATTGCAAGGAAAAAGGAGAGCATGAGGCAGCAGTTGTCTGTTGCAGGGCTGTCCCTTATCCTTTTAGCCCTTATTATCGGGGTAGTAAACTATTATGAGTCCAGGGAGATAGAGAAATTAAATAACACTGCGGCTGATAAAGAAAAAGAACTTACCGCGCTGAAGGCGCAGACAGGTGAACTTACAAAGGTCAGGGAAGAAAATAAGGTTATAAAGGGGAAACTGGACATTGTGAGGCAGTTGGAAGATAACAAGGCAGGTCCGGTGAAATTGCTTGAAGAGATCGCAAGGGCAATCCCTGAAAAGACGTGGGTAAATAAACTTGCAGACAGTGACACCACTATTTCTATTGCAGGGAATGCACTGTCAGATGAGGAAATATCACAGTTTATGAGGAATCTGGAGAAAATGGCAGGTATAAGGAAGGTTGAACTTGATGTCGTTGAGATGACCGAAAAGTCCGGAATAAAGATAAAATCATTTTCAATAAAGATGGAGAAAGTCCATCAGGCTTCTCCGAAGGCATAAAAGTGTATGGCTCTGGATATAAAAAATATAAACCTTGATAGCATATTAAAACTGCCTTTCTCCAGGAAACTCATGCTGCTTGGGGGTATTTACCTCTTTATAGCAGCGATATACGGATATATGTTTTACTATCCCAAAATGACACAGGCAAGGGAACTCAAGACGAAGGTAGAAGACCTCCAGGGGCAGGTTGACAATGAAAGGCTTACAGCAAGTCAACTCCCGAAAATAAAGAAGGAGAGGGAGGAGTTCAAGGTTCAACTCGAACAGGCGCTCACACAGATGCCTAATGAAAAGGAGATACCAAACCTCTTAAGCAGTATATCGTCATCAGGCAGTAATTCTGGGCTGGATATATTATTTTTCAAACCCCTTAATGAGGTTCCAAAGACTTTTTATGCGGAAGTCCCTGTTGATATGAAGGTGAAGGGGGGATATGAAAGTCTCTTCATGTTTTTTGACAAGGTTGCAAAACTGGAAAGGATAGTTAATATCAATAAACTAAATGTCGGTGATGTAAAAGAAGAAAAAGGGAGTGTTGTAATTACATCAAGTTTTGTGGCTACGACATTCAGGTTCATGGGTGAGGAAGAGGTCAAAAATTTGGAGGAGAAGGACAAGAAAAAGAAGTAATCAGAACAGGCAGGTCTGTATAAATAACCTATGTGCAGGATAATTTCATTTTATAGAATAACGGTAAGGGCTGCATTGATTTCTTTATGTGCGGTGTTCCTGTTTGCAGGCTGTAAGCAAGAGGCTCCGCCGCCTCTTGAACCCCCGAAGCCTGTTGTCGCACCGCCTCCTCCTATCTCAAAAGTAAAGACAGAGGAGGGTGAAAAGAAGGCTGAAAAAGAAACCCCGAAGCGGAATCCGTTCAAACCGTTTATATCGCAAGAAGTTTTGAAGGAGGCAAGGGTAGTAGAGCCGCAGACACCACTCCAGAGATATGAGATAGGGCAGTTAAAACTTGTAGCAGTGGTATGGGGGATAGACGGTTCTGTTGCTATGGTGGAAACACCGGACGGCAAGGGATATAGTGTAAGGAAGGATGCCCTTATAGGAAACAGGGGCGGGAAGATTTCAAAGGTATTAAATAACCAGATTGTTATAGAGGAAAAATTTAAAGATTATACAGGTGCAGTCCAGACAAATGAACAATTTTTATCACTGCCTGCATCAACCGGGGAGGGACTAAGATGAATACTAAAATAAGGGGCGAGGGTCAATGGGCAGAGGGCAGAGGGCAGAGGGGCAAGGGGCAAGGAGCATGGGGCATGGAGTCAATGCCATCTGTTCTATGCGCCATGCGCCATGCGCTCTGCGCTATGCGCTATGCTCTATGCGTCATACTCATAACTGTCTTTACAGGCTGCCAGCAAAATACAGCACAGGTAAAACCTGACAATATCATCCCGGGTCAGGAAAGTCACGCTAAGCGTGAAAGCCGGCAAATGGCGCCGCAGAAGGCTGATGAAGCCTTAATAGACCGTATAACATTTGAGAGGTCGGACAGCGCTATAAACATATTTGTTAAGGCATCAGGCCCTATCAGATATACCACTTTCAAACTTTCTGACCCCACCCGTCTTGTTATAGATATACCTGACGCTAATATGGATAATGTGAAAGAACCCATCGTTTTTGAAGATGAACTTATAAATCAGATTACGACAGCGCAATATGGCAAGGAACAGGCAGGTGCGAACATTGGCAGGATAATAATAGAACTCAAGAACGATGTTGATTATAAGGTTGACCTTATGGAAGGGAGATTGCTCGTCAGTTTAAACAAGACAGCAGCACCGGAAACCCTTCAGGTACAGACAGCGGTTAAAAACATGCCGCCTGAGCAGTCTCTGCAAAAACTTGTCCCTGCAGATAGTAAGCAGGGAGAGGTGATGCAGGGTGCTGTCAATATTGCCGCTGCAAATGATGTGAAAAAGGCCAGCGCTATTACAGGGATAGAGACAATAAAGAAAGAAAAAAATCTTACACAGATAATAGTTTTTGCGGATGGTAATATCGGCAGTTATAATGCTTTTGGTTTAGACGATCCATCACGTCTGGTCATTGATATATGGGGTGTAGGGAAGGGTATGCTGGATAAAGAGGTTAATATAGGCGGAGGGCATATAAAAAAGGTAAGAATCGGCGAACACATGGATAAGATAAGGCTTGTCTTTGAGTCTGTCCCAAAGAACCTCCCGTTATACTCTATAGATGTTGCAGGCTCGGCAATGACCATTTCATACGGCAGGGTAGAGGTAAAGAAGTTTATCCCTGCAGATAGTAAGCATGGAACAGAGCCTCAGGTTGCTGCAAAACCGCTGGTTGAGGAAAACAGGGTTAGCGGTATTGATTTCATGCCTTCAACAGACGGTACAAAGATAACTATAACGACTTTAAAGAAGCCATATTACAAACTTTCCAAATCACTGGATGGTAAAAATATCGTTATTGACCTGAAGGATGTTGTTATCCCGGAAGAACTTAAAAGGACTGCAGATATGGCTGCATTAGATACACCTGTTTCCTCAATAAGTTCTTTCCAGACATCAGCAAAGGGTGCCGGCAAGGGAGCGAGGATTCTGGTCAAACTTAAGGAGGGTGCATTTTACGATATAACGCAGGATAATAACAGCATAAACATAAATTTCCCGGCTCAGAAGGCGCAGGTGATGCAGGCAGTGAAACAGTCTGCAGCAGGGAAAGAGGGGGGGTCTGTTATAGAAGATCCTAGTAAAAACGGTATACAGAAAGATGGACATAAGACAGCATCAAAACTAGTCCCTGCAGATAGTAAACAGAGAGAGGATAAGGTCCAATTAAACGTGAAGGCAGAACTGCCGAAACCTGTTGCAGCATACAGCGCTGAGGGTAATAAGACAGAGGTAAGGGTTGAAGCAGTTGCTGCCCCTGAAGAAAAGAAAGACGAAAACAAAGAAGAGATGAAGGAAGAGGGTAAGGCTGTAGATAAAATACTTGTCCCTGCAGATAGTAAGCAGGGAGAGGTGATGGCAGATGCAGTTCCTGCAAGCAATGTGCAGTATACAGGCAAAAAGATTTCACTTGATTTCAAAGATGCAGATATAGGGAATGTTATAAGACTTATAGCAGAGGTGAGTAATTTCAATATAATCACAACAGAAGATGTTACTGGTAAGGTAACGTTAAGGCTTATAGATGTTCCATGGGATCAGGCATTTGATGTAATCCTGAAATCCAAAGGACTTGGCAAGGCACAGGAGGGTAATGTAATAAGGGTGTTGCCTCTGGCGAGGATAAAACAGGAAGATGATGCTGTGATTGCAGCAAAGAAGGCAAAGGAAAAACTTGAGGACATGGTATCGCAGAAGATTCCCGTAAATTACGCTACAGCAACAGATATGGGTGCAAAACTTAAAAATGTTATAAGCGAAAGAGGAAGTATCACGGTTGACGAGAGGACAAATACGATTATTATAAAGGATATACCAGCAAACATTAAAAATGCTGTTGAATTGGTCAAGAGCCTTGATACTGCCACACCGCAGGTTCTTATAGAGGCGAGGATTGTTGAGGCAGGTAATGATTTTGCCCGTGATTTGGGCATCCAATGGGGTTTGGACGCTTCCACAGTTGGAGGCAAGCGTCAATTAGCCATGTTTGGTGCAACAGGGACAAGCGGACAAACAGGTGTTGGCGGCGTAGGCGGTGTAAGCAATTTTGCTGTCAATCTGCCTATATCTGCAACTGGTGCATTAGGGTTTACATTTGGAAAATTAACAGGCGACCCTCTTACACTGGACTTGAAACTTACCGCTGCCGAAAGTGCAGGGATGACAAAGATTATTTCAAGACCAAGGATTGCTACATTAGATAATAAAAAAGCAGTAATAAAACAGGGCGAACAAGTTCCCTATGAAACTGTTTCATCAACTGGCACACAAACACAATGGGCTGATGTAACCTTGAGTCTTGAGGTGACCCCTCGTATTACACCTGACGGCAGTGTTGGCATGAATTTAGTGGTGTCAAACAAAGAACTTGGCTCATTCAGATCATCAAGCGGTGCGCCCAGCATAAAAGAAAAGTCTGCAACAACAGAGATACTTGTAAAAGACGGCGAGACTGCAGTTATAGGCGGGATTATAAAGAACAGCAAATCAGATTCTGTTAAAGGTGTACCTTATCTGAAAGATATACCTATTCTGGGATGGCTCTTTAAATCTCAATCTGTTGCTGATGTTCAGTCAGAACTCCTGATATTTATTACACCGACAATATTGAAGGGAAAAGAACCTATTTAAGGAGATTATACGAAAGGGGAGAAAGTAGAAAAATGCACCTTAAAAAAGAAGGTGCATTTTTTTTAAGAGGGTTAATTATATGTTGAGGTTTCTTACAGCAGGTGAATCGCACGGCAAATCTTTAACCGCCATCCTTGATGGAATGGTTTCAGGTCTTGAGATTACCCCTGATTTTATAAACAGGGAACTTGCCAGAAGACAGGTCGGTTATGGCAGAGGTGGTAGGATGCTGATAGAGAAGGATGCTGTCGAATTTACCGGAGGGGTGCGGCATGGAATGACTATAGGTTCACCCATTGCAATGGTAATAAAGAATAGAGACTGGCAAAATTGGAAGGATGTAATGAGAGCGGAGAGCGGAGAGCGGAGAGCGGAGGGTGAACAGATAATAACAAGACCAAGACCTGGGCATGCGGATTTGGCAGGCGCTCTTAAATATGATGCGCATGACATACGAAATATCCTTGAACGGTCAAGTGCAAGAGAGACTGCGGCAAGGGTTGCTGTTGGCGCTGTCTGCAAGAGGTTTTTGGAAGAGTTCGGGATAAAGGTTATGAGTTGGGTAACTGAGATTGGTGGTGTTAAATGCAAGATGGGGACTGTCCCAGATTTACGGATGGAGCGAAGCGGAGTCGTAGAATCGGGACTGTCCCCAAAGTCATTTGAACTGTCAGAAGCCTCAGATGTCCGCTGTCCTGATAAGAAGATTTCAGAAAAGATGAGAAAGGCTATTGACAGCGCCAGAAAAAACGGTGATAGTGTCGGTGGTGTCTTTGAGGTTGTTCTAACAGGTGTTCCGCCTGGTCTGGGGAGCCATACCCAGTGGGACAGAAAACTGGATGGCAGACTTGCAATGGCTTTGATGAGTATTCAGGCAATCAAGGGTGTTGAAGTAGGAATGGGGTTTGAGGCTGCTGAAAGGTTTGGCTCAGAGGTGCATGATGAGATATACTACAGAGGTCAAGGGTCAAGGGATGAAAGGCACAGAAGTGCCTTTCATGGTCGAGGTAATGAATTTTGGCCGGCGGTAGAGCCGAGGTTTTTTAGAAAGACGAACAATGCAGGCGGTATAGAGGGCGGGATGAGCAATGGTGAACCAATTATCTTAAGGGCTGCCATGAAGCCCATACCTACACTTTATAAGCCGCTTAAGTCCGTTGATATAAAGACTAAAAAACCGTTTAAAGCGAGTGTAGAAAGGTCAGATGTATGTGCTGTCCCTGCGGCATCTGTAATCGGTGAAGCAGTTATAGCATTTGAGATAGCAGAATCTTTTCTGGAGAAGTTTGGCGGTGATTCTGTTGAGGAAACAATGCGTAATTACAGAGGCTATCTTGAATATCTGAGGGAGTTCTAGAGTCAGAATTTCTAACTTCTGACTTTGTTCCGAAAATGCCTTTTTGCGTCTGCCTGCCCCGCCTGTAAACCCGTAGCCTCTAAAAGCCTCCAGCCCAGACGGTTTGCCGACAGGGCAGGCAGACGCAAATACTAACAAGATTTTCATTCCCCTTTGTGAGATAATCTCATGTGGGTTTGCTATGAAAAATATCATTCTAACAGGTTTTATGGGTACAGGTAAGTCGTCGGCAGGGAGACTTCTCGCAAGGGAATTAAATCTGAAATTTACAGATATAGACGATTTGATTGAAAGAGAGGTTGGGTTAAATATCCCCTTAATCTTTGAAAAGTTTGGTGAGCCCTATTTCAGGTTGCTTGAAAAGAATGTTATCAAAGATGTTGCACTAAAAGAAAGCCAGATAATAGCAACAGGCGGCGGAGCAATAATTGATGACGAGAATCTGAAAACACTTAAGGCATCTGGTATTGTTATATGCCTTACCGCATCTGCAGACGCAATTTTTTCAAGGATAGGGGGGGCTGCAAGGGAAAGGCCGCTGTTAAACCTTCCTGACAGGAGAGAGGCTGTTGAGAGGCTGATGGGATATAGAAAGCCGTTTTATGCAAAGGCAGATGTTTGTATAGACACAACAGATAAAAAGATAGAAGAAGTTGTTTTGGAGATAAAAAAGGAAATTAAAAGGCGAGGTGGATTTAGCCAGAGGGGATGAGTATGGAAATTCTGACTGTAGACCTTGGTGAGAGAAGTTACCCGATATATTTTTCCAGAGGCGGTTTTGAGGATATAGGGACATTAATGCAAAAGCACAGTTTTAAAGGGAGGGTTAGTATTATTACAAACCCGGTTGTAGGTGGGTTATATGCCGAAAAAGTAATATCAAGTCTGAAAGATACTGATTTTTTCCCTGAAGTAATAAAAATCCCTGATGGTGAAGAGTACAAAAATCTAAATACAGTTTCAAGCATTTATGACAGCCTTGTTGGCAGCAGGATGGAACGGATATCACCAATTATAGCATTGGGCGGCGGTGTCGTGGGTGATATTGCAGGTTTTGCTGCAGCAACATACTTAAGGGGTATCCCTTTTGTCCAGGTTCCTACAACACTTCTCTCCCAGGTGGATAGTTCTGTAGGCGGCAAAACAGGGGTGAACCATCCAAAAGGTAAGAACCTCATTGGTGCATTTTATCAGCCGAGGTTTGTCCTTATTGATACGACAGTATTAAAGACCCTCCCGCACACGGAAATAAGGGCGGGACTGGCAGAGGTCATAAAATATGGTATTATAAAAGACCATAATCTCCTTTTATTTCTTGAGGCAAATTATGATGATATTTTAAAACTGGGGGGAGGTATTGATTATGCTATTAAAAGGTCATGCGAAATAAAGGCAGAGGTAGTAGAACAGGACGAAAGGGAAAAAGGATTAAGGGCTGTCCTTAATTTTGGGCATACATTCGGACATGCAGTAGAGACCTTGACAGATTACAGGGAGTTTAAACACGGTGAGGCTGTTGCTATAGGGATGGTTATGGCAGCAGCACTTTCTTATGAGTTGGGTATCTGCAATTATGGTGTATATAAACGTATAAAAGATATTGTGGAAAAGTTCGGGTTGCCTGTAAGCCCTCCGCCGCAGATAACAGCGGATAAACTGCTCAGCGCTATGGAGATTGACAAAAAGGTTATAGATGCGAAACTTCGCTTTGTACTGGTTAAAGAAATCGGCGAAGTTGTATTCCATGAGATAAGGAGAGAGGATTTTCCGCTTGACTTATTGGGTATGGTTTAATTTAATTTGGTTGTATTTTATACAGAGCGTCATAATTTTGCATACCTGCGTTGCTCCTCGGTTCGTTGTTGCGACGTATGCCAAAACATACGCCTCACTCCTCACCTTCGTTGCGCCCGGGGTACCCATGCGAAGCATGGGTCGTGCTTTGTTCTGACGCTCTGTATGCGCAACTATTTATGTCGCTGTGTTTAGAATTAAGGTTTTTCAACAAACTGTTAATTTCCTGTTGAATGGATGACTCCGGGTTATAGATCTTTTTGTGCAGGATTGTTTTTATGCTGCCAAACGATGAAATATATGAAATTGACAGGGATATAGAAAGATACAGGGGTATTCTTGCAAAGGGCCCGCTGTCAATTGTGTTTGCGCCTCTGGCAGAACTTCTTCGCCGCAGAGGGTTTGTTGATGATGCGCTTCAGATATGTTTAGATGGTTTGCAAAAACATCCGAATCATATAGGCGGGAAGGTTGCACTGGGCAGGATATATTATGATAAGGGCATGATTAAAGAAGCAAGAAAAGAGTTTGAGGAGGTTATCAGGATTGCCCCGGATAATATCCTGGCAGCAAAACTGCTTAAAGAGATATGTGAGAAGGGGGATGTGATAAATGCAGGCGAGTTGGATGAGAAATCGTATGACAAGCAGTCAGATGCTTTAGAAGATGGGGATTATGAGGAAATAGAACCCGAGCCGCTAACTGATAATACTCCCATTGCGGAGGATAGATGTGCTGGTAACAAACCCGCAGACGATAAGATTATATATACAATTACAGTGGCAGAATTCCTTGAAAAGCAGGGACACCCTGATGAGGCATTGAAGGTATATGAAAAGATAGTGGAAAAAGATAGCAGTAATAAGACGGCAAGGGAGAGGATAGACAGGATTAAATCTCTCCTGAATAAACATCAGGATAATAAAAAAGAGAAAGAGCCTGACGAGGGTGAAAGGTTTACATTGCTTGCAAACTGGATGAATAAACTTCAAAAACGGAGGAACTGATGAACCTTAATGCTGTACTAAAGGAAATGGTTGATGATATCGATGATGGGCTGGCCGGGATAATCATCAGCAGAGACGGGATCGCTGTCCAGAACTATATAAAGTCAGAGAGGTTTTCTGATACAGAGTCTTTTGCTGTTGAGTACAGCATGATAGTTGATTGCATAAAAAAGTCGTCAGATTCATTGAATATCGGCAGTATAGACGAGGTAGTTATATCTGCCAGCAACTTTACAACCTTGATCAGACTAATAAATCAGGACTATTTTATATTACTTGTTATAGGAAGTGATGCACTTGCAGGAAGGGCAAAGTTTATTTTGAAGAATACCGCTGACAGGATAGCAAAGGAGTTCTGATATAGGCAGTAATATACACAGGTGCCATGAGTTAAGGCTCAGAAGGCTTAAGGCATGTCTTTCTGATTGGAGGGTTGACTCATTACTTGTTACAGGCATGGAGAATATCCGCTATTTTACATCTTTTACAGGGAGCAGTGCTGCAGCGGTTGTTACTCCTGATAGTGGATTCTTCCTCACGGACTCACGGTATATGACTCAGGCGTATAACGAGGTATGCGTCAGAGGTATTAAGATAAAAGGATATAAAAAGCAGATAGAGCAAGTTGCGTGTCTTCTGAACCAGTCAAAGGTAAAAAGGGTGGGTTTTGAAGACAAGGGTATAACATACGAATACTATCAGAAACTCAAATCTAAACTTACCGGGAAAAGGCTTATTCCGCTGTCTGATGAAGTAAACAGATTAAGGATTAAAAAAGACGAGGCAGAGATTGAAACCATAAGAGATGCTGTAAGGATTGGCAAAAGGTGTTTTGAAACTGCAAAGAGGTGTATAAGGGCAGGGGTTATAGAAAATGATATTGCAGTTGCAATGGAATTTGAGATGCGGAAGGAAGGCGCTGAAAAGGCAGCATTTGATATAATCGTTGCATCAGGAAAAAGGGCATCTCTGCCGCACGGAAAGGCGTCCTTAAAGGCAATTAAACGGGGGGAGATGGTTGTTGTTGATTCCGGAGTAATGTATAAGGGTTATAATTCTGACGAGACATGCACATTTTTTGTCGGCGCTGTCACAAAGAAACAGAGGGATATATATAATATAGTCAAAGAGGCGCATGATGCAGCAATAGAATGTGTGATGCCGGGTGTGAAGACGTCGGATATAGATAAGACAGCAAGAGGCATTATAAAAAAGGCGGGTTATGGTAAATACTTTGGTCATGGGACAGGACACGGCGTGGGGCTTCAGGTGCATGAGATGCCGTCAATATCATGCACGGATAATACTGTCCTTGAAGAGGGTATGGTATTTACAATAGAGCCGGGGATATACATACCGGGCTGGGGCGGCGTGAGGGTTGAAGATATGTTGGTTGTCACTGCTGATGGGTGTGAGGTATTAACTAACGTGTCAAAAGATATAACAGTATTATAAAAGCGGAGGCTATATGAACCTTAAGGACATAAAGGATATTTTCAGATTTATAAAGGGCACAGATATAGTTGAAATAGAGGTGGAAAGCGCTGACGGCAAGGTAAGGATAAAAAGGGGGGCACCTTCAATGCAGGAGGGTGTTATGCATGGTGCGGCTGTACATCCTGCTCCTCCTGTGCATGAAACAGTGAACGCGGAAAAGGAGATTAAAAAAGAAGAGGCAGTAAAAACAGATAAATTAAAGACCGTTACCTCGCCGATTGTAGGGACATTTTACCGTTCCCCTTCCGCTGATGCCCCGCAGTTTGTTGAAGTGGGGAATACAGTGAAGAAGGGACAGGCGCTGTGTATTATAGAGGCAATGAAGTTGATGAATGAGATAGAGTCTGAATACAACGGTACAATAGTTTCAATCATGGTTGAGAACGGGCATCCTGTTGAATACGGTGAACCGCTTTTTGTTATAGAAGCGGCGTAATTAAAAGAATATGTTTCATAAAATACTTATTGCAAACCGCGGCGAAATAGCGGTCAGGGTTATAAGGGCGTGCAGGGAACTGGGTATATCTACGGTTGCAGTGTATTCAACCGCGGATGAGAATTCCCTTCATGTAAAATTTGCTGACGAGGCTATATGTATAGGTCCGCCAAAGAGCAGGGACAGTTATCTCAATGTAACATCTGTATTAAGCGCTGCAGAGGTTGCAGACGCTGAAGCCGTCCATCCAGGCTATGGGTTTCTTGCGGAAAATGCCGACTTTGCAGAGATGTGTGAAAACTGCGGTATAAAATTTATAGGACCTTCATCACAGGCAATGCGGCTTATGGGGAACAAGATCGTTGCAAAAACGCAGATGGAAAAGGTAAAGATACCAGTGCTCCCGTGGAGCAAAACTGCCGTGAAGGATGAAAAAGAGGCAGTTGAGATGGCAAAAAAAATAGGCTTCCCTGTAATTATAAAGGCTGCTGCAGGCGGCGGCGGCAAAGGGATGAAACTTGTCCATAGTCAGGCTAGTCTGGGAAATGCATTCCATACAGCGCACAGTGAGGCGCTTGCTGCATTCGGTGACGGCAGTGTCTATATAGAAAAGTATAGCGAGTCTCCGCGGCATGTGGAGATACAGATTATTGCAGATAACCACGGGAATGTAGTCCATCTGGGAGAGAGGGATTGTTCAATACAGAGGAGGCACCAGAAGATACTTGAAGAGGCGCCCTCACCGGCACTTGATGATAAGTTAAGAAATGCAATGGGGGAAGCAGCAATAAAGGTTGCGAAATATATAGGATATACAAATGCAGGGACAGTAGAGTTCCTGCTGGACAAGAACAGGCGGTTTTATTTTATGGAGATGAATACAAGGGTTCAGGTTGAACATCCTGTTACCGAGATGGTTACAGATATAGATATTGTCAAGGAACAAATAAGGATTGCTGCAGGTGAAAAGTTAAGATTTAAACAGAAACATATTAGACTTAAAGGTCATGCAATCGAGTGCAGGATAAACGCAGAGGACCCTGATACCTTTGCACCGTCTCCCGGTAAAATTACGAGACTTAATATTCCAGGTGGTCCCGGCGTAAGAGTGGATTCAGCCATATACTGCGATTATACAATCCCTCCTCACTATGACTCGCTCATTGCTAAACTGATTGTCTATGGAGATACGAGGCTTGAGGCTATAAGCCGCATGAAAAGGGCACTGGATGAATTCACTGTAGAAGGTATAAAGACGAATATACCGCTCCACAAAAAGATATTAAACGAGCATGATTTTATTGAAGGCAGGGTAGATATAAACTTCTTAAACAGGTATGTGTGAGTAACGGTTTGCCAGCAGGGCACGTTTAACGTGTCGGGGCAAGGCTTCAAGCAGAAAGGTATTTTCAGGTGAAAGAATGGCGGTTGATAATAGATGGAGAAAGAAGCGGCAATGAGAACATGGCAGTCGATGAAGCGATGCTCATCGGATGCGAACATGATTTAAGCCCCTCAACAATAAGGTTCTACGGATGGGATGTGCCCACATTGTCTATCGGTTGTTTCCAGAAGGTCAGAGACTATTATGACAGGTGTTTATTGCACGGGATACCTGTTGTTACGAGGATTACAGGCGGGAGGGCAGTGCTGCACGATATGGAACTGACATATTCTGTAGTTACTAATGATGCAGCGCTTTTTGAAAAAGGTATTAACGGTGCATACAGGGTTATCAGCGGTATCTTGCTTGCAGGGCTTAAGGAACTGGGTTTTGATGCATATCTTAATAGTTCTAGACTCAAAAAAAATGGTTCTGAAAACTGCTTTGATTCAGCATCAGGAAATGAAATAATGATAAACAACAGGAAGGTTGCAGGGAGCGCGCAGAAAAGGTTAAAGAATGCATTTCTCCAGCACGGTTCCATAATTATGGATGTGAATAGAGACAGACTTTCGCTGGTATTTGGTGACGAGAATGTTTCCATGATGGACGGGTTGAATTCCTGTATGAATATCAGCAGAGATACACTTATGAAAACCATCTTAAAAAAGTTTGAAGAAGGGCTGTCAATTAAGTTTGTGCATAATGGTCTGACACATTTCGAAACGGATTTGAAAGAAAGACTTATAAAGGAGAGGTATTCATACCAGGATTACCTTTATGGCAGACGATAAGTCAACAATAATGGAACGTGCCCAGAAATACCTTCAGAAGGGCCATCTCGATAAGGCTGCAATGGAATACAAAAAGATTATTGAGATGGATCCGCAAGATGCCACTATAAGACTGAGACTGGGAGACCTCTATGTCAAGATGAATAAGAAAGACGAGGCTGTGAAGGAGTATGGGGAGGTTGCAAAATGGCATAGCCAGAAGGGCTTTTATCTTAAAGCAATCGCTGTCTATAAGCAGATACTGAAACTGGATGACACAATATACGATATTCATTTCAAACTCGCTGACCTTTATTTTAAACAGAAACTTATTGCAGATGCCATGGCAGAGTATAGTTTCCTCATTGGTTTTCTTGAAAAGAGGAATAAGGCAGACGATGTGCTTGAACTCCTCAAGAAGATGCGGGAACTCGACCCTGACAATACAGGGACAAGGCTTAAACTCGCGGATATCTGGTATTCAAAGGGATATAAGAAAGAGGCGTATGAGGAGTATGACATTGTTATAAAAAGAATGGTTGCTGCAGGAAACATAGAAAAGGCAGAAAAGGTGCTGAACAGACTATACGAGTCTGACTCTGAAGAGCCAAAGGTGCTTGAAGGGCTTGTTTTCATATACAGGCAGAAAGGGGACTCTGCGAGATTTATGCAGGCATGTAAGGAAGCAGCGGATATATACGGAAAAGCAGGTTTGATTGCTAAAAGAGATGAGATGTACAGGAATGTGCTTGAGGTCTCTCCTGACGATAAAGAAGCGGCGGATATTATTGGCAGGGGTGCAGAAGAGAAAGAAGAGATTGGAGTGGGAATAGAGGTACCACCGACTGTTTCAGGGAGTATGCCTGAAGAAAAGGCTGCTGCCCAGGTTGAAGAGACAGCCGAGCATGAAGAACCATTAATAGAGTTTCCTACTTTCAGTACAGAGGAACTAAAATCAGAGGTACGGAAAGAAGTTAAAACCATACCAGAAAAAACCCAAGAAGATGCGGGACTGGAAGTGGAGATTGAAATAGAGGAGGCTGAGATAGTAGAGGAATTACCTTTAATAGAAGTAGAGGAAGTAAAAGAAGAGGAGACGACCCCTGAGACTAGAGAGGTTGTGCTGTCTCCTGAAGGTGTAAAAGAAGAAATATTGCATGAGACAAAAGTCAGTGCACCAGAGGTTAGTGGTATTGAAAAGCCTGAAGAGGAAGAGTTTGTTGACCTTTCTAAAGAACTTGGGATGGATGAATCTCTGGACTTCCTGACTGAATCGTGGCGGACATCAGAAGGTGAAGGCGGGAACGAAACATTTGCAGAGTTTAAAAAGGGGATGCAGAAGCAGTTGAGCAGAGAGGACAGTGAAACCCATTATAACCTCGGAATAGCATATATGGAAATGGGGCTTTACGATGATGCCATCCGCGAGTTCAAGATAGCGATAAAAGACCCTGCCCGTGCATTTGACTGTTATGCAAGGCTTGGACTCAGTAACGTTGCAAAGGGTGAACTCAATGATGCGATTGATTATTTTAACAGGGGTTTGGACACCGAAGTGCGTTCTCCGTCAGAGAGGAAAGGGCTTATGTATGAACTTGCATCCACTTACGAGATGGCAGGCGACATCCAGCATGCTGTAGAGATGTTCAGGTCAGTAGAGAAGATAGACCCGTTGTTCAGGGGTGTGAAACAGAAGATAGAAGAACTTTCAGGTATAACTGAAGATACTTATGATATACCCAGAGACGATGATATTATAGAGGTAGAGTTTTTATAACAGTACACCTTGCTGCGGTATGGGCTGGCACTATGACTTTCTTATGAAAGTAAGGTCAGCCTTTTTTTATTTATACGAATATGCCACTCACTAGAAATAACAAAAGGAACAGGGTGATGAGGAGAAAGGATGTATCAAGGCTCAGGGAAGACCCTGTTATATACAACCTCTATCCCTGTCTTGCCGGGTTTGGTATAGATGCCTACCTTGTTGGCGGTGTGGTCAGAAACATCATTTGCAATATCCCTGTAGGCTATGACTATGATTTCGCGCTTACAGGTAAGATAAGGGATGCTGCCGAGAGGATTGCCTTCACCATGCATGGGAGTCCATTCCCCCTGGATAAGGCTGCCGGTTCGTACAGGATAGTTATAAAAGGCGGCGCTTACAATTCCATAAATATAGACCTGTCGCTGGTCAGCGGGAGGGGCATAACAGAAGATGTCCTGACAAGGGATTTTACAATAAACGCGGTTGCCGTTGACATTAAAGAACTCTTTGAAAAGGATAATGTGTCATTGATAGACCCGCTGAATGGAGCAAGGGATGCAAGGGAAAGGCATATTATACCTGTTAAAGATGACATATTTGATGCTGACCCCATAAGGATGCTGCGGGCTGTCAGACTGGCAGCACAGCACTCTTTCAATATAGACAGCCGTACAGAAAAACTTATAAAAGAAAAATCGTATCTTTTAAAGACAACCTCGTGGGAAAGGATAAGGGATGATTTTTTTGCTATTCTGGACTGCTGTAATGCTGCATATAATCTTAAAAGACTGTATGAACTGGGACTGCTTAAAGAGATATTTCCTGAAATAAAAGACTGGGAGAAACTGAAAGGGTATGACCTGCTTTCGCATGTCATAAAGGCTGTGGCAGAAGGGGAGAACCTTATTTATGGTCTTAAAGGATTTATACCTGTGTACGAAGAACTGGTGTTGCAGCATTTCAAATCACCTGCCAGCGGTAATATATCAAGGTCTGCCTTTTTTAGGTTCGTTTTGTTCCTGCATGATGCAGGCAAGGCTTTTACAATGAAATCGGATGATAAATGCCTGCGTTTTACAGGGCATGATGCAGAGGGTGAAGCCATAGCAAAAAAGATAGCAAGGCGGCTTAAACTGAGCAGGAGGTTATTGGTTAGCCTTGGGAAGATTGTGCGGAACCACCACAGGGTATTTAATATAGCATCTCTTGAAAAGGTTTCATTAAGGTCAAAGGCACACTTTTTCAGGGTTATGGACATTGATGGTTTGGACCTGCTCTTTCTATCCATTGCAGACGCAAGGGCAACAAGGGGCAGCGAAGACCATGAACTTGAGGAGCTTGTGAAAGAACTTATTCCGTTTTATTTTGATACATACAGGGTCAGAAAAATGCCGCCCATCTTAAAAGGAGATGAGATCATGAAAATCTTTCAGATACCTGAAGGCATAATAGTCGGCAGGATATTAAAAAAGGTTCAGGAGGCTGAAGGTATGGGTATAGTAAATGATAAGGAGGAGGCTGTAGAATTTATAAGAGGCTGGCTTCATGGTAAAGCAAAAGGGGTTGACATTTAAAAAGGTGGTATAGTATAAATAACCGCACAAATTGTGATGCTGCTGTTCAAACCAACCATATCAAGCGGGCGTGATTCAATGGTAGAATGGAAGCTTCCCAAGCTTCACACGAGGGTTCGATTCCCTTCGCCCGCTCCATATCTTGCCCCGAAAATACCTCTCTTGACAACCGAGACGGCTGTCCTGCCTTCAATAGACAGTTTTTAGTTTTTAACTCAAAACCAAAAACTGTTTCAAGATTTTAGCACTCGAAGCATGAGACTGCTAAAATTCCCTTGACAATTTTATGGGTGGTGAATATATTAGTAACACAAAATTTATAAATCAAAGGAGGTAAGGAAAGTATGAAAATTAAACCGCTTCACGACAGGATTCTGGTGAAAAGACTGGAAGAAGAGGAAAAGACAAAAGGGGGAATAATCATCCCTGACAGCGCAAAGGAAAAACCCGCAGAGGGTGAAATCATTGCAGTCGGAACTGGAAAGGTCAGCGAGGACGGCAAGGTTACACCGCTGGCAGTAAAGGCCGGGGACAAGGTGCTTTACAGCAAATATGCAGGAACAGAGGTAAAGGTTGATGGTCAGGAGTATCTGATGATGCGCGAGGACGATGTCCTTGGAATAATAGTAAAATAAAAAAATAAGTCCCAATAAGTCTCATAAGACCTATTTTTAAAAAAAAAGGAGGAATAAAAATGTCTGTAAAAGATTTAGCCTTTGGTCAAAAGGCAAGAAATTCAATATTAATTGGCGTCAATATACTTGCTGACGCGGTAAAGGTAACACTCGGTCCAAGGGGGAGGAATGTTGTAATTGAAAAATCCTACGGTTCACCAACAATCACAAAAGATGGTGTTACCGTTGCAAAGGAAATAGAACTTGAGAACAAGTTTGAGAACATGGGCGCACAGATGGTTAAAGAGGTTGCATCCAAAACAAGCGATGTTGCAGGCGACGGAACCACAACCGCAACAGTCCTTGCACAGGCAATTTACAGGGAAGGTGCAAAACTCGTTGCCGCAGGCCACAATCCGATGGATTTGAAGAGGGGTATTGATAAATCTGTTGAGGCAGCAGTTGCTGAACTGAAAAAGTTATCAAAGCCGACAAAGGATAAAAAGGAGATTGCTCAGGTTGGAACAATATCTGCAAATGGCGATAACACAATCGGCGACATAATTGCAGAGGCAATGGATAAGGTCGGCAAGGAAGGTGTTATAACAGTTGAAGAGGCAAAGGGTATGGAGACAACCCTTGAGGTTGTGGAAGGTATGCAGTTTGACAGGGGTTATCTGTCGCCATATTTTGTAACAGATGCAGAGAGGATGGAATGTGTTTTAGAGGATGCTTTTATCCTGCTACATGAAAAGAAGATAGGCAATATGAGAGATATGCTTCCTATCTTAGAAAAGATTGCAAAGATGGGAAAACCATTTCTTATCATTTCAGAGGATGTAGAGGGCGAGGCGCTTGCAACCTTGGTTGTAAATAAACTCCGCGGCACACTCCACTGCTGTGCTGTAAAAGCGCCGGGCTTTGGCGACAGGAGAAAGGCAATGCTGGAGGATATAGCAATACTTACAGGCGGCAAACTGATTGCAGAAGAACTCGGCATTAAATTGGAAACTGTTGATATTAAAGACCTTGGAAAGGCAAAGAGGATAGTGATTGACAAGGAAAATACAACAATCATTGACGGCGCCGGGAAAAAGGCTGATATAGAAGGCCGTGTAAAGCAGATAAGGGCTCAGATTGAGGAGACGACATCGGATTATGACAAGGAAAAACTTCAGGAAAGGCTTGCAAAACTTGCAGGCGGTGTGGCTGTAATAAATATAGGCGCTGCAACTGAGACAGAGATGAAGGAAAAGAAGGCAAGGGTTGAAGATGCACTCCATGCCACAAGGGCTGCTGTGGAAGAAGGTATTGTACCAGGCGGTGGTATAGCATATTTAAGAATACTGCCTGTGCTTGAAAAGCTTAAACTGGATGGCGACCAGCAGTTTGGTATAAATATTGTTAAAAAGGCGCTTGAAGAACCCATCAGACAGATTGCAGCAAATGCAGGTGCTGAGGGTTCAATAGTCGTTGACAAGGTTAAAAAAGAAAGCGGCGCATTCGGCTTTAATGCCGCGACTGAAGTATATGAAGACCTTTTGAAGGCAGGTGTTATTGACCCGACAAAGGTTACAAGATATGCGCTGCAGAATGCTGCATCTATTGCAGGACTTATGCTGACCACAGAGGCGCTTATTGCTGAAAAGCCAAGAGAGGAAAAGGGCGGTATGCCTGGCGGTATGCACCCGGGAATGGGCGGCATGGACATGATGTAATACAGGTTGATATACCTGTGAAAAGAAAGGGGCGGTCTAAAAACCGTCCCTTTCTTATTTATACTGACAGTAGATTTTTTAATTTATCTCCAAGATGTTCAGCAGATACCCCTTCAATCTTTACTGATTTTTCCCTGGCTTTCATCCCGTGTAAGATTGTTATCACTCTCTTTTTGATATCAAGGGTTTTTGCCAGAAACTCTATTAACAATTTGTTCGCTGCACCTTCCACAGGCAAAGATATGAGTTTTATTTTCAATCGTCCACCATGCATGCCTGCTATTTCATTTTTTGAAGCAGCAGGTTGTATGTAGAGTTTTAATATTATCCCGTGTTCAGTAGATGACAGAAAAGGGTATTTACTGCTTCTGGAGGAATCTGACTTTTTCATCGTCGACATCTTTTTTCGCTGCGTCTTCTTCTTCCATCTGGATAAGTTTAGAGTGATATTCAAGGAGTGACTTTATCCCTGACTGAAACTCCAGACGCTGCCTTTTTAACTGCTGTATCTCTTCCCGCAGTTCAACCACGCGCTGCTGTGCATTACTTATAATCTCATCAGCCCTGATATTTGCCTCTGATACTATAAGTTCAGCCTCTTTTCTTGCATTATTTTTAATATCCTCAACCATTTTCTGTGCTGTTGTTAGTGTCTCTTTCAGCACCTTTTCCCTGCCTTCGTGTTCTTCGAGACGGTGGGACATCCTGTTCAGTTTTTCCTCGAAGATGTGGACCTTTTTTGCAGCCTCTTCAAGCGCCTCTGCAGCGAGTTCAAGAAATGTATCGACATCGTCCGGGTCATATCCCCTGACCCTCTTTTTAAAATTATGCTGTCTTATGTCCAGCGGCGTTAGTTTCATGCTTTCCTCCATTTGCGTTTCTGCCGGAAGTTTCGTTTTTATCTCAGTCTTATCGCCATGTCTATTAATGTCTGCACAAGAAAGAATTTCAGGAAGACTATTATGATAATAAGTATTAAAGGCGAAAGGTCTATACCGCCCATATACGGCATCCTCTTTTTCAATGGGTATAAAACCGGTTCAGTTATTTGATACAGGAGTTTTACTATTGGATTGTAAGGGTCAGGGTTTACCCACGATATGAGTGCCCTTATTATAATCACCCACATATAAAATGTAAGGACATAATCAAATACAGTTGCAGCAGCATTGAGAAAATTTCCTATTACAAACATGTCGCTTTGCTCCATTGTAAAGTGCAAATTGTAAATTTTAAATTGTAAATTGATTTTCTTCCACTGTAAAATTTCAAATCTTCAATTTTCAATTTACAATTCAATATTGCAGAAATATTGCCTACCTCCCCGCGAGTTCCTTTGACCTTTTTGTTGCAGCCTCTACAGCCTTGATTATATCAGCCCTTACAGCGCCCTCTTCAAGTTTTTCAAGCCCGGCAATTGTAGTCCCTCCAGGTGATGTCACCATATCCTTTAATTCTCCGAAATGTTTATTGCTCTTAAGCGCAAGTTTTGCGGAACCAAGTACAGTCTGTATTGCCAAAAGATTTGCTGTTTTTCTGGGGAGACCGACCTTTACGCCTGCATCTGATAAAGCCTCCATAATTAAAAATATATAAGCAGGCCCGCTTCCGCTCAAGCCTGTTACAGCATCCATCAGTTCCTCTTTTTCAATGAGAACTACCTTGCCGACTGTCTCAAATATCTGAAGGACAAGATTTTTATCATCCTCTGAAACACCATGATAAGGACAGATGCCTATTGCGCCTTCAAGCGCGAGGGCTGGCGTATTAGGCATAACCCTTACAATCGGCGGCACAGGATGCGGCAGGTTTTCTCTTAAAAAATCCATTGATACGCCTGCTGCAATTGTTATTATGAGTTTATCCTTTGTTATGTCCTCTGCTATCTCCATTACAGCATCCTTTATATCATTTGACTTTACAGCAAGGACGATTATGTCAGAAGCCTTTACGACCTCAAAGTTTTTGCTGAAGACCTTTACACCGTAGCGCTCTGCCATATAGGTCAGCCGTTCCTTCACCTTATCAGAAACCACCACCTGCCCTGGACTTATCTTTTTTGACAGCAGGAGCCCGTTTACCAGTGCTTCACCCATATTCCCTGCCCCTATAAAGCCTATTGTTTTATTTGTAAGCATTTTGTGTCCTCCTTTCTTATTTGGTTATTATACAGAGCGTCATAACTTTGCATACCTGCGTTGCTCCTCGGTTCATCGTTGCGGCGTATGCTAAAAATACGCCTCACTCTTCACCTTCGTCGCTCCTTGGTCTGCTTTGTTCTGACGCTCTGTATGCGACTTTATTTATGTCGTTGTGTATAATACGAACGCAATAAATGTCCGAC
>MGPS01000017.1 GCA_001797495.1 Deltaproteobacteria bacterium GWC2_42_11 | reverse complement strand
AATGGGTTCAACCCCCTTACAAGGTTTCTTATACTAACAGCGTCTTTGCCCCAGTCTATATGACAATCTTCTTTTTTTAACATCGGTGCGTAAGTTGCCCTGAGACTATCCTGTTCAACAGGTGTAACCGTTCCCCCCATTACAGCATCCAGTGTCCTTATAAGGAGTCTTGCACCAGTATCCTTGAGTTTATCGTGGAGTGTCCCTGCCGTATCATTATCAAATATTGGAACTACTTCTTTCAAAAGTATCATGCCTGTATCCATCCCCTCATCCATCAGCATGGTTGTTATACCTGTCTCTTTCTCTCCGTTTATTATTGCCCTGTTTATGGGCGCTGCACCTCGGTATTTCGGTAAAATTGATGCATGGACATTTATACAGCCATTTCTGGGTATATCAAGCACAGCCTTTGGCAATATCTTCCCGTATGCCGCAACGACAATTACAGCAGGTGCCATGTCTTTTAATTTATTTATAAGGCATTCTTCCTTTATCCTCACTGGCTGCATAATAGGGATGTTATATTTCTGCGCAAGCACCTTTACAGGCGTGGGTGTCAGAACCATCCCCCTCCCCTTTGGTTTATCCGGCTGTGTTACAACAGCAGCAACTTCATATGCGGATTTTATTAAAAGTTCAAGACTGGGCACAGCAAATTCCGGCGTACCCATAAAAACAATTTTAGATTTCTTACTCAATGCAATCTTTTATAACCGCTTTTCTTCGTCCTTTATAGATTTTAAAATCTTTTTCTTTATGAACTCCCTTTTCAGTCTGCTCAACCTGTCTATAAACAATATTCCGTTAAGGTGGTCAATTTCATGCTGCAAAGCAATTGCAAAAAGTCCCTCTGCCTTTATTTCCATACCCTTTCCGTGCCTGTCAATGCCACTTACGACTATTCTCTCAAACCTATTTACATCTGCTGTAAAGTCGGGGATGCTGAGACATCCCTCCTCGTATATTATTTCACCGTCCTGTGCAACAATTAGAGGGTTAATAACCGCTACAAGGTTTTTCCCCTTTTCATAGTTTTCCCTGTCATCCCCATCCGGCACATCAAGAACAACCACACTCTTGTCAACGCCAACCTGATTTGCAGCAAGACCTATACCTTTTGCAGAATACATGGTCTCTACCATGTCATCTATCAGTGTCCTTATCTCATCGTCTATTTTCTCAACAGGTTTGGTTTTCTTCTTCAGAAATGGGTCAGGGTATTTCAATATCCCGCGTATTGCCATGACTATATAATATGCAATTTAAGTCCATAACACAATATAAAACATAATAAAATCAATCCTGCGGCAGACCAAGCATGCGGCATTACTGAACACTTTTCTCTTATTACACTGTAGTCTGCGGGTCCACATCTACTATAAGTTCAATACCTGTTATCTTATTCTGCCTGAACTCGTCACTTATGGTTTTTATAAAGCCGTGAAGCGATTTTACATTACTCCCCTTTACAAGCATATGCCAGCGGTGCTTACCCCTTAATACAGAAAGGAATGCAGATACTGGTCCCAGCAATATGATGTCACCTTTAAATGGCTTTAAATGTTTATCTGCAATTTTTCTTAAAACGCTTGCAGCATGAACAACCTTCTTTTCACTATTCCCCTCTATCCGCATATTCACCAGTCTGCAGAACGGCGGATAAAAAGCCTCTTTCCTTATTTTTATTTCCTCGTTAAAGAAACTTATGTAGTCGTGATTTAAGACACTTCTGAAACAGTAGTGTTCAGGGTTGAATGTCTGCACAATAACCCTGCCCTTCACATCACCGCGCCCTGCCCTGCCGGCAGCCTGCGTTATAAGTTGGAATGTCCTTTCAGAACTCCTGAAGTCAGGTATATTCATGGATGTGTCAGCAGATATTATCCCCATAACAGATACATTCGGGAAATCATGCCCCTTCGTAACCATCTGCGTGCCAACCAGAACATCTGCCATACCGCTTTCAACTGCATTCAAAATACTTTCGTGCGCCCTCTTCTTCTGAGTTGTATCCCTGTCCATCCTCGCTATCCTGATTTTTACAAATATCCTCCGTACATCTTCCTCAAGCCTTTCAGTGCCCACTCCAATATCTTTCATATTGTAACCGTTGCACTTCGGACACAGGTTAGGTACAGGAACTGATAAATCACAGTAATGGCACCTCATTGCATTTTCTCTCTTATGGAATGTCATTGACACGCTGCAGTTAATACATTTGAAAATATGACCGCAGTCCCTGCAGATAATGAAATTTGAAAAACCCCTCCTGTTCAGAAAGAGTATTGCCTGCTCCTTTTTATCAAACGCATCAGATAAAACTGACTTCAGTCTCTCTGAAATGCTTGAGTCCTGAGTCTTGACCCGTTCCCCATGACCGCGAACAGAAGGCACCCGCCATGACCCATGACCCCGCTGAGCGGGGTGACCCCTACTTTCATGTCCTGAAGACAGATTCCGCATATCAACCAATTCTACATACGGCATAGGTCTCCCCTCAACCCTCTTTTCAAGACTTATCAGTGTTATTTTGCCATGTTGGGCATTATAAAATGTCTCTACAGACGGTGTTGCAGAACCCAGCACAACCACTGCATCAAGCATCTTGGCAAGCATTACACTTAAATCCCTTGCATTATACCTTACACCGTCCTCCTGCTTGTAAGACGCATCATGTTCTTCATCAACCACTATGAGTCCGATATCCTTTAACGGTGAGAAGACAGCAGACCTTGCACCAATGACAATATCAACCTTCCCATCCCTTATTTTCTTCCACTGGTCATACCTCTCTCCCTCTGAAAGTCCGCTGTGTACTACAGCAACCTTTGATGGAAAGATACCTGTCAAATACCGTATCAGTCCATATGTGAGTGATATTTCAGGTACAAGTATTATGACCCTTTTGCCTCCGTTGACTGCTTCTTTTATAACATTCAGATAGACAAAGGTCTTGCCGCTCCCTGTAACCCCATGGAGAAGGAATGGACTGAATTTGCCTTTTCTGACAGCGGCTGTTATCAGAGAAATGGCATCGGACTGCTCTTTATTGGGTTCAAAAGATATTTCTCTTTTATCAGCAGGTTCAAAGGGATTTCTGTCAACCTCTTTTTCCCATATTGAGACAATCCCTTTTTCGCCGAGTCTTCTTACAGATGAATCAACATTTCCAAGTTCCTTCCTCAGAAGAGACAGCGGCACTTCTCCCTTATCTGATAGGAATGAAACTACCTTTGCCTGAAGAGGCGCACTCTTCTTTAATCTGGCAGTGATATCGTCCCCAATACCCTGCCTGACAGAAACAAACACCCCTTTCTTTTCCTTAATGCCGCCCTTGATCTGCCGTGCCTCAGTTATAAGGTTCTGTTCCTTAAGTTGGGCAATCATATTATATGGATTTTTGATATTTAAACTTTTTGCAAGGGTTTTAAATGAAACCACTTTCTTCTCAGAAATGAACTTTAATATATCAGATACCCTTACCCTGTCCTCCATCCCTTTCTGCAGAAATTCCATTCCAACGTCGGTTATGCTGATATATCTCTGGTCTTTTATATTAAGTCCAGCAGGATGGATGAGTTTTAAAACCTCACCAAGCGGAGAACAATAGTATGATGCGGCCCAGCGGTAAAATCTGAGCCTCTTCTCATCAAACAAAGGCTCCTCATCAAGTACATCCAATATATCTTTTACACCCTGTAAATTACTCTCCTCTTTAAACCCCAGAATATATCCTGTAACAACCCTTTTGCCAAAAGACACGAGCACCCTCTTGCCAGTCATTACATGACCCGATAATCCATCGGGCACGTTGTAGATAAACTCCTTATCTAACGGGAGTTCGACAGCAACTGTAACAAACTTGCGTTTTGAAAAATCAGAAAAGGCATTACCACTTCCCATAGAATGAAAAGATAACATAATTTGATTGTTTTACAACAGGATTTGATAAATCGGAAAGGTGTGGTGGGTTAGTTCGCTGAAAGGTATATGTCCCCGAAAAAGGACTCTGCCTGACTTTTTGTATCATCTGAATCTATCATAACAGAAATCTTGCCTGCCTTTGGCGGCTCTTCATTAAAAAGCATCTTATAATCTTCATATATATTCCTTTTTTCTGCAAACCACTTGCCAAGCCCGTTCTGTCCGCTTTTTAAAACAATATACTTTGTCTTTGAGAATTTAGTGCTTGTGACAATACTGCCTCTGGGTGCATTCGTGTCCCAGATATACCCGATAACCCTGCTGTTTATTTGGGAAGGGAATTTTGGGAATTTTGGGAATATCACATATATCTGCGCGGCCTGGTCATCTGTTGAACTGTTTCTTACATCCCCGCCTTCAGGGAGTTTTGTTACCTTCCACTGCCAGTTAAGATACGGTATGTCTTTTATGTCCAGTTCAATATCCTTGTAAATAGCGGTGGATGTCCCTTTGCTCCTCAGTGCCAATACAGAACCCACCTCATCTGTATTGATAATACTTACATCAGCCCTGCCTTTCCATTCCTTTATCTGCCATCCTGAGAATGCAACACTTCTTGTCTGATCAAACCTTGCGATGTGGATTACATCTTCCTGTGCACTGATTATAGCAGCAGGCAATGCCAGAGAGAGAATAATAAACAAAAAGTAATATTTTCCTGATATAAGAATGTTCATGCAATGAATTCTACCTCTTTCAACTACCTTATGCAACACTTTTTTACATTTTTTTTACAGTATGCAATCCCCCTTTGCTGCTCTCTCTGGAAACCCTGTCCAGTATCCCGTTTATAAAAGAACCTGACTCCTTTGTCCCGAATTCTTTTCCAAGTTCAACTGCTTCATCTATGGCGACTTTATGCGGTATGTCATCACAATAAAGTATCTCAAATGCAGCGAGTCTCAATATATTCCTGTCCACCAGCGCTATGCGTTTTAGTGACCAGTTTTCTGATGCTGTCTCAATTAAGGCATCAATCTGTTTTTTATGATATTTAACCCCCTGCACAAGTTTGAGGGTATAATCCCTTGCATCTTTTGACAAGGTCGGCTTCAGACGCATTGCTAAAACATCATCTGCCTCTGCATCATTACCCCTTACATCAAATTGATAAAGAACCTGGAGCGCCATCTCTCTGGCATTTCTTCTGCTACCCATAAGATTAGGTTATAGGCTATGAGTTATGGGCTATGGGTTTTAGGTTTTTATAACCTATTGCCTATCGCCTATTGCCCATCGCCTGTCTTCCATCCATCATTTTATTTCCTTTAAGAGGTTTGCCATTTCTATTGCAGAGAGCGCTGCGTCCCTCCCCTTATTCCCCTGTTTTGTGCCTGCCCTCTCTATCGCCTGCTCAATATTGTCTGCTGTAATAATACCAAATGATACAGGTATGCCTGTTTCAAGAGAAATCCTTGCAATCCCCTTTGCTGCCTCAGAGGCAACATAATCAAAATGCGGTGTTGAGCCGCGTATAATGGCTCCAACACATATAACTGCATCATACCTGCCTTTATCTGCCAGTTTTTTTGCTGCAACAGGCATCTCAAATGAACCAGGGACTTTGATAATATCTATATCTTTATCCTCTGCGCCGCTCCTCAAAAGCGTATCAACTGCCCCTTCTTTCAGCCTCTCTCCGATAAAGTCATTGAACCTTGATACAATAATTGCAAATCTTAAACCCTTTGCAGACAAATTACCTTCTATTGTCTTTGGCATAATTTTACCTCCTCTTTTATTACAAAGTCTTCTTCTTCGGATGGTCTTCTTTATAAGAAATAATGAAGGCTATTAGCGCTATTATTACCCCTATAAGAATAATATAAAAAGATGTCATATTCATCCCTCTTTCAGCACTTACACCTCGCATCCTTCTTCTCATCCCCTGCAACAACCTCCAGATTACCAATCATATGCCCCATCTTCTCTTTTTTGACCCTGAGATAATCCACATTCCTCTTATGGGGTATAACCTCTATAGGCACCCTTTCTACAATCTCCAGCCCATATCCTTCAAGCCCTACAATCTTCTTTGGATTGTTTGTCATAAGTTTCATCTTCCTGACACCTAAATCAAGGAGTATCTGAGCGCCGATTCCATAGTCTCTTAAATCCGCCTTAAAGCCAAGTTTTTCATTTGCCTCCACAGTATCCATACCTTTGTCCTGAAGTGCGTACGCCTTTAGTTTATTTACAAGACCTATGCCCCTCCCCTCCTGATGCATATACAAAATAACACCCTTGCCTTCCCTTTCTATCATCTTCATTGCGCATTTTAACTGCTCTCCGCAGTCGCACCTCTCGGAACCAAATACATCGCCTGTAAGGCATTCTGAATGAACCCTCACCAAAACAGGCTCATCATGATTTATTTCACCCTTTACAAGCGCTAAATGTTCATGAAAATCCACATCATTTTCATATGCAATTGCTGTAAACTCTCCGCCGTATCTTGTTGGAAGTGTTGTTACTGCTGCCCGCCTCACAAGCCTTTCTTTTCTAAGGCGGTATTCAACAATATCAGCAACAGTAACTACCTTTAGATTATGCTCCTTTGCAAAGACCTCTAAATCTGGCATCCTTGCCATTGTTCCATCATCCTTCATTATCTCGCATATAACACCAGCAGGTTTTAAGCCGGCAAGCCTTGCCAGATCTATTGACCCCTCTGTCTGACCAGTCCGGACTAGCACGCCACCTTTTCTACCCCTGAGAGGAAATATATGACCAGGCCTTGCCAGGTCCTCTGGTCTTG
>MGPS01000016.1:6202-27192 GCA_001797495.1 Deltaproteobacteria bacterium GWC2_42_11 | reverse complement strand
AAAGCGCATACCTGAACTTCGGCTGCAATGTCATGCTTGTCTGCGGCGCCTCTGCATCATACACATGACTTATTGCCTGCATTACATGCATTTTTGAAATCTTCATGCTCCCGTCAAGGAATGCCGCCATCATAGCCCTGGAGCATATGAGGTTTATCAGTCGTGGAATACCTTTTGAGAACTTATACACCATCTTCATCGCCCTTCTTTCAAACAAGGCATCCCCCTTCCCGCCTTTTACCAGCCTGTAGTTTATGTAGTCTATAGTCTCATCCATTGTAAGCGGTCTTAAGGTTGTCCTTACTGTTATCCTCTGGTTCAACTGCTTAAGGTTATCAGACGCAAGCATTCTCTGCAGTTCAATCTGCCCTATCAGAACTATTTGCAATAATTTTTCCTTTTCTGTCTCAAGGTTGGAGAGGAGTCTTAATTCCTCAAGGGTCTCATACGGGAGATTCTGTGCCTCATCAACTATTATTATCACCCTCTTTCCATTTAAAGCGTTTTCAACAAGGAAATCTCTGAAAGTCCTTATTATGTCATGCTTGTTCGTGCTTCTTATCTTAACACCGAGGTCTTCCATTACTGCGAGGAGGAACTCTTCCGGAGAAAGACGCGGGGTGAGTATCATGGCTATCTTTGTTTTATCTTCCCACGAATTTATGAAGGTCTTCATAACGGTTGTCTTGCCTGTGCCTGGCTCGCCCGTTACTAGAAAAAATCCCTCTTTATGCTTAATAACATATTTGAGGGACTCAAGGATTTCCTTGTGTTCGCCTGACGGATAAAAATAAAACGGGTCAGGTGTCAGCCTGAAAGGGTCTTCATGAAGGTTGAAAAATTCTAAAAAGTCCATAAGTTATTTCCCCATCTTTGATACAAGATCATACAAAGGCATCATAAGCCCGACAATAATAACGGCAAAGATAAGCCCTACTATTACTATTACAACAGGTTCTATCATCTTTTCCATCTTTTTTGATACATCGTCCAGCCGTTTCAGATAATGTTCTGACAGGAAGGCGAACTGCTCATCAAGGGTCCCGCTTGTCTCACCAATATTAACCATCCTTATTACAAGCGGGGGGAAGACCGAATGAGCCTTCAATGCATCAGATACGGTGCTGCCAGTTGCTACAGCCTCCTTTGATGCATTTATAGCCCTCTGGAATACGGCATTGTTCATGACTTTTGAGATTATGTTGAGCGACCTGTCAATTGTTATGCCTGCTACTACAAGGATATGCAACTGTTCTGAAAAAAGCACAAGTAGTTTGTTATAGACAATCAGTTTTATCAGAGGAAACTTTAACTTAGCAGCATCTATATAATACATTATGAAATCGTTATACCTCAACATCTTTACTGTGACAAATATTACAATTGGCACAAGCGGGATTAAATACCAGAATGTCTGGGCAAATTCGCTTACATGCAGCAATATCCTTGTCAGCAAGGGCAATTTTACCCCCATCTCCTTAAGTGAAGTCATAATCTTTGGCAGGACATAGACAAGCCAGAATATCAGGGCGCCCCCAGTTGTTACTATGGCAAAGGCAGGATATATGAGCGCCCTCTTTATAGCTGTTGAGAGGTCTTCCATCTTTTGCAGGTGTGATGCAACATCTGACAGACTCTTGTCAAGCCGTCCTGTCTCTTCGCCTACCTTTACCAGCGTCACGAGGATGTCAGGGAATATATCCTTTTGTGTCTCCAGCGCCCCTGAAAAACCCATACCCATTTCTATTGAGTGTTTTACCTCTAAAATCCTCTGATGAAAATGCCTGTTCTCCGCCATATTTATTATGTCAGACATGGCTGACAATAGCGGGACGCCAGCCTTCAGCATCACAGAAAGGTTGTTTGCAAACCCTATAATATCTGTTCTCTTTATATAACTTGCCTTTAATTTCGCACTTATATCCGCAATAATCCTGTTTGAGAGTTTGACATTTAAAACATGAAGACCCTTTGCGGAAAGTTCGTCATAGACTGATGCAATATCAGCGCCTTCAATTGTGCCGCTCTCAATCATCCCTTCATCGTCTATTGTTTTATATGTATAGTAGTTCATTACCCTGCCACCCTCATAACTTCGTCCATAGTTGTTACGCCTTCAGCCACTTTTCTGAGCGCATCTGCCCTGAACGGTTTCATGCCGTTTTTAATTGCTGCCTCTTTAACGGTGTTTATTGATGCAGCAGAATATATCAATTCCCTGATATTGTCATCGACCAGGAATATCTCACCTATGGCAGTCCTGCCGGCATACCCTGTATCATTGCATTTTTCACAGCCTTTGCCTTTGAAAACCTTACCAGCCTCCATACCGAATTCTCTGAAAAACTGCCTTTCCTCATCATTCAGCGCATACTCAGATTTACAAAACCTGCATATCTTACGGACAAGCCTCTGTGCCATGACAGCCAGTAATGACGCTGAAAGCATAAATCTGTCAACATTGAAATCCAGAAGTCTTGGTATGGATGTAACTGCATCGTTGCTGTGAAGGGTCGAGAGCACAAGGTGTCCTGTTATGGAGGCGCGGATTGCTATCTTTGCTGTCTCCTCGTCCCTTATTTCACCTAAAAGCATGACATCAGGGTCCTGCCTCATGAAATTCCTCCCTGCCAGCGCAAAATCATATCCTGCCTTTTCATTCACCTGCGTCTGTTTTACAAAACTCAGCCTGTATTCAACAGGGTCTTCCACAGTAAGGACATTTTTCTCAAGGAGGTTCACCTCTCTGAGCGCTGCATAAAGCGTTGTTGTTTTACCGGAACCAGTCGGTCCTACAATCAGGATTATGCCATACGGTTTATTGAACACAGTTTTAATCTTTCTGACATCAGGCGGATTAAAACCCAGCGCCCCGATATTCAGCATGGAGACAGAGCCTGCCAGTATTCTTATAACAACATTCTCTCCGTGCATTGCAGGCACAGTAGAAACACGCATATCGTATGATTTCTTTAATGCCGCATAACTGAATGAGCCGTCCTGCGGAAGCCTCTGCTCTGCAATATCAAGTTGTGACAATATTTTTATCCTGGATACGATGCCGCTCTGGCATAACTTTGGGAGGCAGTGCCCATACTGGAGCACGCCGTCTATTCTGTACATCACATTGAAGACATCCGCTTCAGGGTTTATGTGCACATCTGTCGCATGCTTTCTTATAGCATCTATTATTATAAGGTCGGTAAGGCTTGTTACTGTTGGTCCGCTTGCAGTACCGCTTGACTTTACAGTATTTATCAGGACTTCTATCTGCTTCTGGATTGGATTTTCGAGGAAGAAATATGCACGTTCAATAACATCACCGATAATCGCCTCGTCAACCAGATAGATAACAGGCGCCTTCTTTGTAAGCCTTGTAACAACATCCACTGCAAGTATATTGCTCGGGTTGCCGACACCTATGCTCAAAATACCATTGTCGATTGAGAGCGGGACAAAACCCGACTTCTCTGCAACATCCTTTGGTATGAGTTTCAGGGCGTCTTCTGATATGGAATATTGATTGATATCAAAAAACTCAAGTCCTGCCTGCCCTGCCATTATTTCTGCAATCTCGCGGGATGATACAAACCCGAGTTTTATTAAAGTATCACCAAGCAGGTTGCCTGTTATCCTCTGCTGGGCAAGGGATATATTGACCTGCTTCTCTGTAATTACACCTTTTTCTTTTAGTAATTCACCGATTCTTATTGGCTTCATATTTCGTATTAGTTTGACACAATTACAGGCTTCAATATCACCACAAGTTCTGTCCTGCTCTCTGACTTGTCCCTGCTTTTGAACAGATACCCTGCCAATGGGATATTGCCAAGAAAAGGCACCTGGCTGTCGCTCAGTTTTTCCTCTTTGGATATGAGCCCGCCTATCACAACCATCTGTCCATCCTTTACCTTTACTGTGGTAGAGAGTTCTCTCAAATCTACTGTAGGAAGAGATAGTTGTGTCCCCTCTGACGCTGACCCTACAGTTTTCTCTTTCAACTCAACAAGGTTAGAGACTATAGGTGTTATAGTCATAGAAATCTCACCATACTCATTTATATACGGGACAATGCCAAGTATTACACCTGAAAGGATACTGCTTGTTTCAACTGTAAATGTTGTAATACCTGCGCCTGTCGTAGTTGAGGTCGTGGTCTCTATCTTTGATATAAAATTGGTAGTCCTGCCTACACTCAAAAGGGATGTCTGCCCATTCATTATATTTACTCTCGGGTTTGAAAGTGTCCTCACCTCACCTTGCTGCTGAAGCGCCTTTAAAAGAGATGTAAAATCACCGCCTGCTATACCTATATTAAATGATGGCAGGGTATCACTGACCGCCTCTGAAAATCTTGCTGTACCCAATGTTGAAATTGACCCCACATTAGTCCACCTGCCTACAAAATCCCAGTCTATCCCATACTTGAAACTATCTGAGAGTTGGACCTCTATTATCCTTGCCTCTATAATAACCTGCCTGTTCATAACCTTTTTAACAACATTCAGGTACTGCTCCACATTCTCAATGTTTTTCTTGGTTGCTGTTACGATTATTGTCCCTGTCAGCCTGTTTACAATAACACCCTGCTGAGGCGCTGCAGTTGTAGTTTGAGCAGTTGTGGTTTGGACAGTTGCTGTCTGCGCTGCTCCAGTTGCCGCGGCAGTTGATGATGCCTGCGTGCCTGAAATTATGCTGGATATAGACTTTTCCATCGTATCCCAGAAATTAAATGCAGTCGCATCACTTTTTGTGCTCTGGGTTACAGTGCCTTTTATACTTGTGCTTCCGCTTGTACCTGAAGAGGATGAACCGCTGAGAATATCACCGCCTATGTCTGTAGAATATGCCTGTGTTATTGCAGGGTGTCCCAGTTCAAATATCCTTGTATCGGTTGCCTTTACAAGAAGCAAGTTGCCCTTTATTGAATAGAAGTAGTCAACAGCAGCAAATACCGTGTTAAAGGCATTTTCTGCAGTAACATCTTTTAAGGTCATTGTCACCGGGGTATCAGGCACAACATCCCTCTCCATGACAAGGTTCATGCCTGTAGCCTCTGCAATCACATAAAGGACATCCCTGAGCGGTGTATTCCGTGCAGATATACTGACAAGCCTTGTTTTAAGCGGTGAAATCTCTTCGGACACAGGAACAAAATCAGGTGTTTTTATTTCAGCTGGCGGCTGAACTGGCTTTACCTCTGTAACATCCCTTGGTATTTTAACCTCTCTCTTTATTTCAGCAGATGCACAGCCAACTATTATAGCAAAGAGCAGTGGGCATAGAGTATAGAGTATAGAGCATAGTTGCCAGTTGCCAGTTTGCAGTTGGCAGTAACTGCCCCCTGCCAATTGCCTGCTGCCTACTCTCTTTTTCAGTTCATCTTTACCCATTTCCCCTCCTTTCCTGCTTCTTTTATCATTACCCTGTCCTTCTCTATACTTACAACCCTGCTGTCCCCTTCAAAGGCATCACCCTCTCTTAATACCCTGCCGTTGATGATTGCAAATTTTCTCCCCGCATTTATAAGGATGAAGGATACCTTTTTTTCTTTCTCCTGCACTTCCTTGTCAGATGGAGGAGATGTCCCCTTCGGGACAACTGCTTCAAGCGGTATGACTGGGAAATCCCTCCCTGTTACAGCAGGCGGTATATCTAAAGGACTTCTTATAGACCCTGTTACAAGGACAGGATGCCTCTCTGTAATGTCCACACTCTCCGGAGCAAAAGTTAAATACTGCCTTTCTGTGGAACTGAGCGCAGGTTTAAATCTTACAAGAGAGCCTGCAATGAACATTATTATAACAGAAATAAACGGCATGAATATAAGTATTATAGTTTTTCTGTCAATCATTGTTTTGTCTCAATGTTAATGGCTAACGGCTCATGATTTATAATTTTTGTCCCGAAAATATCTTTTTGCTGTTGCTGCCTGCCCCGCTGGCAAACCGTTTGATATGAGTTAAAGAGTTATGAGTTAAAGAATGATGGAGTTTTTAACTCCTCAACTCTCCACTCTCAATCCCTAACTCTCAATCCTAAACTCTCAACTCATTGCCCCTTTGTGAGCCGAAGGCTCGTGTGGATTTGCCATAAACTATTTTTTCGGCATCCTGATCATCCCGCTGATTATATATGACACTGCAGTCCCGTCCTTCTCCTGTTTTTTAGATAATGAAATACTGTTTATGCTGAAGAACGGAAACTTAAGCCCTGCCAGGTATCCCACATTATTGGCAAAATCTGCATAATTTTTCAGATTGCCCGTTATATTTACAGGGAGTGCAAAGACATTCCCCTTATCTTCAATATTTGTTACCACAACATCTGCACCTGTAAATCTGGATTTTAAATCATCAACTGCCTTGAATATCTGGTACTCAGCAGGCTTTGTATAAAAGTCAGTTGGCATTAAAGATGTCTTTACTCTGGACAGGAGGATATCAATCTTCTGCGATTCTGCAGCCATCCTTGAAAGGTTAATCTTGACTGTCTCCAGTTTATTTGCTGTATCATCAAGCGAGTTGATGTATTTATCCAGTGCAAGGGCAGAGAACACGACAAGGGATACAAACATCCCTATTGCGAGGTTATATCTGATATATTGTCTGATCTGTTTAATCACACGTTGCTCACTTTTTATATATTGACTCTACCTCTAATATCTTGTCCTTTATAACAAGTTTATTGGACATAACTTCCATGCCTTCCATCTTCTTCATAGAATCAACAAGACCCTGGTAGCGCATTTGTATATCTGAAAAACTTGCAGCGCCAATTGCGCCTTTTATACTTAATTTCACTCCGCCTGCATCAGCCTTCATATCGATACTGTTTATATTTATGTCCTTGATGTCCAGGGAGGGGAGCACAAGCAGAACCTTCTGGATTTCAGGCGCCGAGTTAATCTCGTTCGTAATATTTATAACAGGGATGAACTTTTCAAGTTCTGCCCTTTTCCCTGCATATACAGCACCTGCTGCTTCTATGTTCTTTACCTCAGACCTTAATACTTCAATCCTGTGCTTTGCCGCCCTGACATCAGGTATTTTAACAATGATATACCAGAGTCCGATAACAGATAAAATCAGGAACATGACTGTAGAATACGAAAGGATATTCTTCAAACTTAAAAGGGATTTGTATTTAACAGGGAGGATATTGCTGTGTTTTAAAAATTCCTTTGATGCCTTATCCCTTAAGATACAAGGCATAACTGATATGAATTCCATAATGGTCTTTTTTTCAGCAAACACCTTTGGCTTGTAGTTCACACACACAACAGGCAAAATAACAGTCATCCCGGCGTCATACTCCGAACATGCACTGCCTATAAGAAGAACCTGAAGAGGGCTTATTTTCAATGACTGACGGCAGTGATTTATTGTCATGTTAATATTCTGTATATCAAAGTCATTAATCCCCTTTTCTATGCCCTGTGCAACCCTTATGAATAAAAGATTGCCGCCCTTCAGCAGAAAAAGGTTTTTGTCCATGCCTGTACTTGAGACGCAAAAGACTGTCTCTTCTGAAAACGGGACAGTCTGGGCAAGTGAATATACCACCGGTATGAGATGTGTTACTATCTTACCGTATCGGGCAAATCTAAAGAGTATATTCTCTATATCGCTGTTATCTGCTGCAAATACAAAGACCTCGGTCTTTTTCTTCCCTTCTAAAACCTTGTCGCCAAGCACTGTATAAATAAATGAAAATTCTTTTGCTTCGTGAAATCCTTTTCTTATCTCTGATTCTATAATGCTTTTGAGGTATTTTCCCTTTAAAGGCGGAACATGCAGCAAATCGCTATAAAATGTTTTGAAATCATATACGACTACAAACTCCTTGTTTTTGTCCCTCTGCAGAAATCCCTCAAACTCTGCATTTGTAAATGTCAGGGTTTTCTTGACAACTGAGCCGCTGCTCTTTGACGCAGCATAAACAACCTTGACATCGTCTCCTCCAAAACTTATTACTATTTTATTTGTCAAATTGAATCCCTTATAAATAAACCCTTCTTTAATCTATCAGCAGCATTATCATCGCTACTCATCAACCAGCGACCATGATGCATTTATCCTGACATTTCCGTCCCTGTCGCCTGCCTCATCTACAGGAATGACAGTTGAATAAGAAACAGAAGAGAGTGATGCAGGTGTAGTGCATGCGGCATTTGTATAAATACTTACACTGGATGTATCTACTCTTCTTACCCCAAATGTCTGATTGTTACTCCTTAACGTACAGGCTGCATACTGTCCGCCTCTCACCCAGATACTGCCGCCTGTTAAATTCCTGACATTGTATGTATCATACCTGCCTATGGCAATCGTATAATTCCTGTTTGTTGTTTGCTGTCCTGTTGGACAACTGTCAGTAAGTGTAACTGTCGGGGTATAAACACCAGGAGTTGTCGGCGTACCGCTTATGACACCTGTAGAGGTGTTCAGGGTTAAGCCAGGCGGATTGCCGGTCCATGACCATGTATAGGGCAATACCCCCCCGCTGCCGCTGAGCGTTGTACTTGTATATGCAAGTCCGGAACGGCCGTTCGGCAAAGAAGAGTTGGTTATGCTCGGCACTGTGCACACCCCTGAAATCCCTGTATATACAGTTGTGGCACAAAGGCCGTTACCGTTTGCATTGGATACAGTAAGTTGAAATGTTGTATTGGAACTTATATTAGCAGTAGCACAGTTGCCGCCGTATGAATTTGAAAATGTAGTGCATCCGCCGCTTGTCGGGCTGAATGACCCGTCTGCAGGTCCGTTTGATATATTCCATATAAGGGTTGTAGGATTACCGATGGAAACAGGGTTCGGACTAGCCTGCAATGTGCATGAAGGCGGGATAGTTGTCGGCGGACCAACATATACTGTGGCGGAGCAGTTGCTGGTCCCCTGTGCGTTTGTTACAGTCAGGGTAAAGGTCGTTGTTGCTGCAAGCGCTGCTGTTGTGCAATTTCCGCCGCTTGAGCCTGTAAACGATGTGCATGTCCCGCTTGTTGGGCTGAATGACCCGTCTGCAGGTCCGTTGTTTATAGACCATGTAAGTGTAGAAGTAAGCCCTGGTGTTATTGAATCAGGATTTGCCGTGAGTGTGCATATAGGCATATTTGTAACAGGGGAATCGTCATCAGATATTGTTATTGTAAATGATTTTGATACTGTTGTGCATGTATCTGAAAGTTGCACTGTAAAGTTATACTGCTCCCCTGTGGTATTCGCATCGTTGGATACAGTCCCTGAAATAACACCGCCTGATGACAGATTTAATCCCGGCGGCAGAGAACCCGCTGTAAGTGTCCATGTATATGAACTCCTTCCTCCTGAACCTGAAAGTGTTGCACTGTAAGCGGCATTTTCTGTACCGGCAGGAAGGGTTTGTGTTGTAATCGTAAGCGGTTTTGGACGAACAGGTATTGTGCCGTTGTAGGGAACTGCTGCAGAACCTGCGGTATCTGTCACAGAAGTAGTTACAGATATAGAACCTGTGCACGTTGTAAGTTCTCCTGTACTTGATGCACTGTTTACATTTATAACACCTGATATAAGACCTGACGAATTTAATGCAATGCCGCTGCCAGGTTGTGTTCCTGTATTCCATGTATATGGCGGCTTGCCGCCTATCGCTGCCATTGAATAAGAATAGAACGAGTCTTCCTCACCCTCAGTCAGTGCAGCCGGTGAAGATACAGCCAGCGGCTGCGGACAGCCCATGCCTGTTCGTATCTCATCCAGAGAAACATACAGGACTACATCGTCATATTCATAGTTATTTCCTGCGTCTGTATATGGCGACCCCTGTATTCTGACATAAAACGGAGATGAAGCGCCTGTGCCTGCACCATTTGCATCCTCTCCGATACTATAGACTATAAATGCTATGTTGGATTTAGTATTATATGTTGAACAATCCGAAGATGTACATTCACGAACAACCATTGATGTTGCAGTTACACCGCAGGCATTTTCAGGGGAAGCATCAATTTCAGATGCCCTGTATAACAAAATATCTCTGCCCCATGCGTCCAGTTTTCTGGCGCCTGCTGTTTCAAGGTCTGCAGGCAGATAGCCGTTTTTAACTGCATACCCCAGAACTGCCTCTTTTGCCTGCTTTACCGCCTCCCTTGTTTCAATCAGTTTCGCCCTCTTGGTTAAAGGTCCTATCATGCTGACGCCAATGCCGATAAGGAGTCCTATAACCACAAGCACTATCGCCAGTTCAACAAGTGTAAAACCTCTGCTTCGGTTAATGGGCATATGAGTGGATGGGCAAATAGGACTCATGCTCCCTCCTTAAAGGCATTATTCAAATCAATTTTCAGCGCTTTATATACTGACGGCATCTTTATTAACCTGTTTTGGAAATTAATATAATATTATTAAATGCTTTTTGCAAATATAAAATAAAGAGATAAGAAACTTGACAAAGGTATTGTGATTTTGGTAGAAGAAACCTCTTTCTAGAATAAAATTATAGTCAAAAAGCAGAAAGGTGGAGGTGGTGAATGTAAGTTAAGAATAAAAATCCAAATTAAAGGAGAAAAACAAAATGGCACAAAAGATTAAAGTCAAAAATACTATTGTAGAGATTGACGGCGATGAAATGGCGCGGGTAATGTGGGCGTGGATAAAAGAGCATCTTATTACACCGTATCTGGATGTAAATCTGGAGTATTACGATTTAGGACTGCTCAAGCGTGAAGAAAGCAAGGACCAGATTACGCTGGAGGCAGCCAAGGCTATTGCAAAACACGGCGTGGGCGTAAAGTGCGCTACCATTACACCTGATAAGGCAAGGGTGGAGGAGTATAAACTCAGCAAACAATGGCCAAGCCCGAATGGCACCATTAGAGCACATCTTGACGGAACAATCTTCCGTGAACCTATTACCTGTAACAATATCAAACCTGCTGTACGTTCATGGAAAAAGCCTATAATCATTGGTCGTCATGCCTATGGAGACGAGTATAAGGCGGCAGAATTTACTGTCCCTGGACCAGGCACAGTAGAATTGGTTTATAAACCTGCTGACGGCTCACAATCTACAACATTAACTGTTCATGAGTTTAAAGGTCGTGGTGTAACACTTGGCATGCATAATACTGAAAAATCTGTCCGCTCCTTTGCGCAGGCAAGCATAACCTATGCATTACAGCGTAAAACAGACCTCTGGTTTTCTGCTAAGCAGACCATCCTGAAACAATATGATTCCTTTTTCATGAATATCTTTCAGGAGGAGGTAAATAAAAGGAAAATGGATTTTGAAAAGGCAGGCATCACTTACTGGTATACCCTTATTGACGATACAGTAGCGCAGATAATGAAGCACCCCGGCGGAGTCCTCTGGGCTACAAAAAACCGCGACGGCGATGTGATGAGCGATATGATTGCAAGCGGTTTCGGCTCTCTCGGACTTATGACCTCTGTTCTTGTCAGCCCTGACGGGAAGATGGAGACAGAGGCTGCACACGGCACAGTAACCCGACACTTTCGTCTGCATCAGCAGGGGAAAAAGACCTCTACCAATCCTACGGCAAGTATCTTTGCATGGACAGGCGCTTTAAAGCGCAGGGGGGAATTGGATAACACCCCTGATGTGGTAAAATTTGCCGAGGCTCTGGAGGATGCAAATGTCAAGACGATTGAATCAGGAACTGTTACCGGCGACTTAGCAAGATTGATTCACGAAACCTCTAAACCGCCGGAGGATTCCTATGTAGATACTGAGGCATTTATCAAGGCAGTTGCCAAAAGATTGGAGTCCAGTCTATAAGTGAAAGACAGTCTAAGGGTAAAGGAAACTACAGTCTAAGAGTGAAAAACAAAAACTCTTAGTCTCTTAGACTCTTAGTATATAAGCCAATACAGTGAACCGTGATGCACTCGTAAAAAGTCGTCATACCCGCGAAGGCGGGTATCCAGAGTTGGTGCAACTACTTGAAAAGACTGGATTCCCGTTTTCACGGGAATGACAAATATATGTGTTTTCAGACTTTTTACTAACTCGTGAACCGTGACTGTTATATATTTGGCAACAGGCACGGTTTTTCTTTATCACCAAATATCTCTGCCTCAAATGTATAAATCTCAATATCCTTTTCTTTCCATGAATTTGGCGCAAGCCCTGCCTTCAGGCATGTATGTTCTAAGAATGTGTCCCTGTCCCAGTTATATTCTGTTGCAACCTGAGGCAAAAGCACACCGCGTCTTGAGCCTTTTATAATATAAATCCCATGCCTGCCAACTTCAATTTCTGACACATCATCAATCTTTTTTAATGGCGAGAGTACTGATATTTCAATTGATATGCCAGGCAGTTCATTAACTGTCATAGGATAAAATCTCGGGTCGCAGGACGACGCTGAAACAGCCATATCAACAATTGTTTGATAAAGCGGCTTGTCAGATGTGAATAAGCCGATGCATCCCCTTAAATCATTATTTTTGTGCAGACTCACAAATGCGCCTCTCTTTTCAAGCAATTCTGGCTCGGAAACAGAAAATTCAGGAATCTTTTTAGATTTTGCATAAGATTCTATGGTCTTTCTTGCAATATTCAAGAGAATTTCTCTATTTTCATTATTCATAAGATGGCAGCCTCCCTGTTTTCTTCCATGTAAAATAGTCTGACAGAATCTTTTTGTGGTCAAATACGATTGGTTTGGGCAGGTTGTCTTCTGTAAAAACGCCGATTCCTTTTGTATCGTCTTTTGCCTTTGGAATGCCGTCTGCTTGAGCGACAAATACTGTTGAAATGGTGTGGAAGCGGGGGTCTCTTTTTGGGTCTGAATATGTATGAAGTTGGCAGATGAGTTTTACCTTTAATGATGTCTCTTCTTCTGCCTCTCTCCTTGCTGCATGTTCAAGAGATTCGCCATAATCCACAAACCCGCCCGGTATTGCCCAGCCGTATGGCGGATTCTTTCTCTCAATCAGGACAATGCCACCGCCAGACATCTCCATTATTATATCAACAGTTGGGATTGGGTTTCTGTATTTATTTTGCATGAGTTTTGTTTGGCTTTGAAATATTATATGCAAAGTTGATGCTCAAAAATTGCCCAGATGCGAGACGCCGAGGAGCGAGCAGCGGAGCATACTTTTTTAGGTATGTGAGCAGCGCAGCGACAAAGGCAACAAAGCAGATGGGCATTTTTCAGCATCAGCCGACCCTCTTTTCAATCTGTGTGCAAATCCCCCTTACCATATTAACCTCTTTATGCATAAGCCCTGTCCTGCCAAAGAGCCTCCTGAATGACTTCATTATTACATCCAACAAATGCATTCCTCCCTTTTCTCCGTAGCCTAATTTTCTTAAAGTCTTTTCCAGATGTTCATACATCATGTTTATCTCTTCCATGCTCGCAAGTTTTATTGCCTGCCCTTTTTCTTCTGCTGTATGTTTGAATAGTTCATAGCATACAAGAAACACAGCATGGGAGAGATTAAGAGATGGGTAAGATTTATCAGCAGGTATTTCAACAACATCAGAGCATAGTTCAATCTCCTTATTTGAAAGTCCCTTGTCTTCCCTGCCAAAGAGTATAAAGACATTATTCTTTTGTGCTGTTTCAATTATGCGGGGCAATACATCATAAAATGTCAGAACAGGATACCTTATCCTCCCCTTTCGTCTTGTTGTGCCAATAACCATAGAGGCATCTTTTGTCGCATTCTCAAGTGATGTGAATACCTTTGCACCAAGCAGCACATCATCTGCCTTACATGCCATTTTATATGCTTCATCGTTTTTATAATCTACAGGATTAACAAGGGCAAGGTTTTTAAAGCCTGTATTCTTCATCGCCCTTGCAGCAGAGCCGATATTCCCAGCACCCTGCGGCTCAACAAGGACTATGTGGATATTTTGAAAGGGCTTGCGTTCCATTTATTAATTATTAAATCCCAATAATTCACAAAAAAGTATTAACAAATGGCACTATTCCTCTATCTTATAATTCGGCGCCTCTTTGGTGACGGTAATATCGTGAACATGGCTTTCTCTCAAGCCTGAACTTGTAATCCGCACAAATTTAGCATTCTTCTGCAACTCCTTTATTGTTCCACATCCGCAGTATCCCATGCCTGATTTTAAGCCGCCTACAAGTTGATATATGCTGGATGAAAGTGGTCCTTTGTATGTTACCCTGCCTTCTATGCCTTCTGGCACAAACTTCAGCTCACTTTCAACATCATCCTGAAAATATCTGTCCTTGCTCCCTTTTTTCATTGCCTCAATAGAGCCCATGCCTCTGTATAGTTTATATGTCCTTCCGTGATATAAAACCGTCTCACCCGGGCTTTCCTCTGTGCCTGCAAAAAGTCCGCCTATCATAACGCAGTCAGCGCCTGCTGCAATTGCCTTTGTAATATCACCTGAGAATTTTATGCCGCCGTCTGCTATTACAGGTATATTGTATTTTCTCGCTGCCTTTACGCTCTCCATTATCGCAGTAATCTGCGGCACACCGATGCCTGTTACAATCCTTGTAGTGCATATAGAGCCTGGACCTACGCCAATCTTCACAGCATCAACACCTGCCTTTATTAGCACCTCTGTCCCTTCTTTTGTAGCAACATTTCCTGCAATCAAGCGGCAGTCAGGAAAATTCCTTTTTATTGATTTAACAGATTCTATGACACCCTTTGAATGTCCGTGTGCAGTGTCCACAGCAATAACATCCGCGCCTGCTTTTAAAAGCGCATCAACCCTCGCCTCTCTATCAAATGAAACGCCAACTGCAGCGCCGACCATGAGCCTGCCGAGTTTATCCTTGCATGAGTTTGGATATTTCTCACGCTTTTCAATATCCTTTATGGTTATGAGACCAGCAAGTTCACCTTTTTTATTAACCAGCGGGAGTTTTTCTATCCTGTGCCTGTGGAGTATGTCCTTTGCCTTTTCAGGTGTTATGCCAACTTGTGCAGTCACAACATCTTTTGTCATAACACTTGAAATCCGCTTGTCCAGATTTTCTTCAAATCTTAAGTCCCTATTTGTCAGTATCCCGACCAATTTTTTTCCAATAACAATAGGCAGTCCTGAAATCTGATTTTCCTGCATCACCTTCAGGGCATCTTTTAGCCTCTGGTCAGGGGACATGGTCTTTGGATTAAGGATTATACCGCTCTCAAATTTCTTTACCTTTAAAACCTCCGATGCCTGTTCCCCGACAGTGAAATTTTTATGTATTATGCCAATGCCGCCTTCCTGTGCCATTGCAATCGCCATCCTTGATTCTGTAACAGTATCCATTGCAGCGCTCAAAAGCGGTATGTTTAATCTTATCCTATTTGTAAGCCTTGTTGAAATATCAACATCCTTTGGCAAAATCTTTGAATACGCTGGTGTAAGCATGACATCATCAAATGTAAGACCTTTTTTAAAATTATTTTTTGGCATGTTTTAAACCTCCTATTTGAGTTAGGGAGTTGAGGAGTTTTGGAGTTAAGGAGTTCAACTCTTCAACTCCTTAACTCTCTAAATGTTTTATAAGTATCCCCTCCAGAAGCCCTGCATCACTGACTGTCATACTAGTAAATCCAAATGACTCCATTGCCTTTAAAACAATTGCAGCACCGGGAATTATCAGGTCTTCTCTCCCCTTTTCAAGGGATAAAACCTTTTGCCTTTCTTCTAATGTAATTGCTGTAAAGTAATTATATATTTTTTTAACAGCATTGTATGTAAGAGTATAATTGTTTATCTTTTTCGGCTCATAAACCTCAAGATTTAGGTCTATTGCAGCAAGCGTTGTTATTGTCCCTGCTGTGCCAATAAAAAGTTCGGAGTTCGGAGTTCGGAGTTCGGAGTTAAAAACCTTAAACCGCAAATCATAAATTGTCCTCTCAATTTCCATTTCCATATCTTGCAGTTCTTTTTGAGTCGGCGGGTCGCTTTTCAGATATTTTTCTGTAAGATGCACAACGCCCATCTCCATGCTCCATGAACCAAGCATCTTGCCCTTATCTACTGCAATGAATTCTGTAGAGCCGCCGCCAATATCTATAACAAGACACTTGGGGATAGATTTCAAATCTGTCCCCCATTCTATAACAGACAAAACCCCAAGTAGTGCAAGCCCTGCCTCCTCATCACCTGATATAACATTTATTTTTATCCCTGTTGCATCAAATACCCTTTTGACAAATACATCCTTATTTTTTGACCGCCTCACAACACTTGTGGCACATGCAAATATATCTTTTGCATCATACCCCTTTGCAATGCCTGCAAATACCTTTAAGGCATCCAGCGTTCTTTCCATTGAAGACGCATCCATGCCAATATCTTCTTTAAAATCTCCGCCAAGACGGGTTATTATTCGCTTGACCAAAATAGGCTTGAGTTTGTCTCCCTCAAATTCTGCAATAAAAAGCCTTAATGTATTTGTGCCAATATCTATTGAGGCATAGTTAACCTTTTGCATTGGTTTTATACGTCTCTGAATATTCAATATAATTTTTGGCTGAACGCAAAATCCCTTCAACCTCTTCGCCATTTAACTGCCTTACAACCTTTGCAGGCATACCCAAAACAAGGCTTCTGGGCGGGATTATTGTCTTTTCAGTTATCAAAGCACCTGCACCAACAATACATTCTTCGCCTACTGTAGCACCATCAAGGATTATTGAGCCCATGCCTATAAGGCACCTGTCTTTTATTGTGCAGCCGTGAAGTGTAACATTATGTCCAATAGTTATATCATCACCGAGTATCACTGGCCAGACACCTTTTGTACCGTGCAGAACAGCATTATCCTGAATATTTGTCCTTTTACCGATTTTTATGAAATGCACATCACCCCGCAGCACTGCATTGCACCATATGCTTGAGTATTCATCTATTGTAACATCTCCTATTATCCGGGCAGTATCATCTATATAAACAGTGGAATGGATTTTGGGAAATGTAGATTTGTAGGGTTTGAGCATTTTTGAATTTGAGATTTGAAATTTGAAATTCTTTTATTCCTTCTCTCCCTCAACAGTAAATTCCATAAAATCGCACCAAAAACCTGTATGAATAAGGGACTCATACTCCCACCTTAACAGTTTCAAGTGGTTTTTCTCCATTTCAAGAAGTTTTGTAAGCAAGACCTTTTCACCCTCATCCGATGCTGACTTAAGATAACTGACATAATACACTATAGCATCTTCCTCTGCCTTTATTGCAATATTCAGGGCGTCAATGTCCTCCGGGTTCTTCCCAAGCCTTCTGATTAATTCATTATCTAATGGGAATATTGGAAGTTCCTTCCCGCTGGATATATATACTGTAAGCGCATCCTCATATGTAAGCCATTTACCACCACCCTCAAAAGCGTCCGCAATAGTTGACAAGACCTTTATATGTTCAAGTTCTTCCTTAGCAAGGTGTTTAAATATATTTTTACCATGTTCATCACTCACCATGTCAGCGGCATGGAGGTAAAAACCATACCCTGTAATCTCGGTGTTGACTGCTGTTTTTAAGTAGGCGGCAATATTTTCTTTGTTCACCTTAAAATCCTCCTCTTTCAGTTTTCAGTGGTTGCCTGCCCCGCTGGCAAACCGTCTAGGTGGGGGGCTTTTATGAGGATTTTTCTCTCTTAAGAGAGAAAAATGTTTGCAGGCGGGGCAGGCAACCACAAGCGCCATTATTGCATGTGGGTTCCATATCTTTATTTCCTGCCTGTATCTGTCCTGCCAGCCTTCTCCACTTCATGTTTATGTTCAAGCGCCTCACCCCTGATTTTTGCCTCGCAAGGCTCGCAGATAGTTGCTGGAGAAGGCTTCCCGCAAACCATGCAGACCCTCTTTTTTGCGCCTGTCTTAACCTCCACCTTTTTATTATTCGTTTTTTCTTCCATCAGAATATAACCTCTCTTACCCTGTGTGCATGACAGTCTATGTTGACTGCAACAGGCAGACTTGCAATATGACATGGTGCAGTCTCTATATGGACTGCAATTGCAGTGAACCTCCCACCCCAGCCGCCGGGTCCGATACCCAATCTATTTACACCATCCAGTAGTTCTTTTTCAAGGTTTCTGTAAAAGGGGTCATTGTGTAGTTCCCCTATATTTCTGAAAAGTGCCTTTTTGGCTAGTATTGCACAGCCCTCAAAGTTGCTGCCTATACCTACACCTATAACCACAGGCGGACACGGCATACCCCCTGCCTTTTGTACTGTTTCATATACAAACTGTCTAACACCTTCAACCCCGTCAGATGGTTTAAGCATCTTCAGCCTTCCCATATTCTCACAGCCTGAACCCTTTGCCATAAATGCAATCTTTAGTTCCTCATCCTTTACCACATCAATATGTATGACCGGAGGTGTATTGTCTCCTGTGTTTCTGCGGCTAACGAGAGGGTCGGAAACAATAGAACCTCTGAGATAACCATCTTTATATCCGGAAGCAACTGCCTCGTTTATTACAGTCTTCAAATCACCGCCTGTAAAACGGACATCCTGCCCAATTGTAACCATGAAGACAGATGTCCCTGTATCCTGACATACAGGCATACTTTCATCGCCTGATATTTTATAACTGTCAAGGATCTGTTTTAACACATACTGTCCGAGGGAGGAGTCTTCTTTATCTAGCCACTCCTTTATACTGTCTTCCACCTCTTTTGATGCATAGATATTCGCCTCTATGCACATCTGCTTAACCTTTTCCTTTACAACGTTCAAATCAATTATTTTCATGGACTGACTTCCTAATCGGCAGCAAATATAAATCTGCGGTTGCCTACCCTGCTGGCAAACTGTCTGGGATGGGAGGCTTTTAGAGGACACGGGTTTGTAAGCAGGGCAGGCAACCGCATAAGGGGATTTTCGGGGCAAGTTGCTAAAGTTATGTAATATACCTCTTCATTATCCTGTTGCAGCATTTAGGTTCAAGATTATCCTCATTACCGCATATGACCATTACCTCACTCCTGCACACACTGCAATAATAAACAGGATTGAGGACAGCCTTTAATATCATCTCTGTATTACAGCAGACAGGTGCGAGGTTCCCGTTACCAGCCCTTATTACAGAGACTTCTGCACCGCACACCGGACAAAAATAGACCTGACCCTTCAACACCTTATCTGATTTCATCAGGCATCTTCACCAGTACCATGTCGCTGCCGCAGCACTTTGGTTCAAGCGTCCCGATGCCGCCCTTTGTAACCATAACCATCGTGCCGCATTTACTACAGGCATATGCCCTGCCTACATGGATTGTCCATCCCTTTGTCCACTCATCCATTGACAATTCAGGCTCGCTTAAGAAATCCTTTTGTTCATCCATAGAGTTTTTCTCTTTCGTGATTTCTATTTTGGAATTTGTCATTTCCGACTTGTTCGGATCATGACACCATATAACTTATCTTGTGCTTTCCTATCTCTATAACATCACCGTTCTTCAGGGGGTGTTCGTTTATCTTTTCGCCGTTGACCTTTGTGGCTGTCATCCCGCCTTTATGTACCAGTATAAACTCACCCTCTTTTCCCCTCAGTATACTTGCCTGATGAGTTGCTATTAGGAAACCGTCAATCTTTAATTCCATATCCTCGCCTTTACCTATTGTCATTATGGTAGACTTCAATGGGAGTTCTGTGCCGTCTTCCAGCACAAGCCTTGCCGCACCGGCAGGTTTTTTTACAGGTGTCGCAGCAGGCGGGGCAACATACATCGTCTTTTCCGTATCCTCTGCCACAGGAGGTAACGGATACCTGAACAAGAGATTATACTTCAATATCTGTATGTTATCACCGTCTTTAATCTCCCTCTTTGTTACCCTTTCCCCGTTTATAAATGTGCCGTTTGCACTGCCATTATCTTCTATAATAAATTTGCCGTCCCCTTCCCTTATTATTGCATGATGTCTTGAAACACCGGGATTCTCTATCATAATGTCACTCCCTTCGAGTCTCCCGATAATTGTATCCTTTTTTATAACAGTGTGTGTTTTGATAACCTTTCCCTCAAATATGAGCGCGACCGTGGCGCCGCTGACAGATGACGGGGTAAATGGTTCCACATAATGTTCTGTAAGGCTCCCTGGCATTTTACCCTTTGGAGGGATTGCATCTTCCGAAGGTGTGATATGTATATCTTCGAATATCTCTATAGACTGGGCAGCATCCTTTTCCCCAAAGATATGAAAGAGCAGTGCGTCCCTTGGCTGTTCGGCAGCATGCACCTCTTCGCTAAAATAATTGAACGACGGTCTCCCCTTGATACACAGGGAAAATCCCATTTTGTCCCCGCACCTCGCCACAATTATACTGTCCAGACCCTTTGCCTCCAGTTCCCTCAACACCTTTTCCATATCAACCATGTCTGCCGTAAACTTCTGCACAGGACGCTTTCTGAAATATACGAGTATGCTGAGAAGCAGCTTCTTCTCGACCTTGTAAAACTTTATATCCGCTGCGCCCCTCCTCAAATAGGTTTCAAAAAACTCACGGATATCCAGAAATGACTGTCCATCCCTGTCTGCCCTCCCTGAGGCAAATGGCCTGCCGCCAACCACAAACAGATACACTTCCTCATTATCCTTTGCAGAAAAAACAAAATAGCCGTCTTTTGCCGCCTCCACTGCGTCGTAGAATACTGCATCAAATCCTTTAAAACTTAAATTGTTTTCATCAATCAACTTTATTGCAGATGGGAATATTAGCGCCATACGCCCCCCTCTCACTTAAAATATAGTATGTGTTTACCTATAGTTATCCAGTCATTTGGCTTCAGTGCGGCTGTTGCTATTTTCTTACCGTTTACAAATGTACCGTTGGTGCTGTTAAGGTCTGTTATTGTGAAACAATCTTCCTTGTTGTCTATCCTTGCATGATGGCCTGAAACAGACATATGGTCGATACATATGTCGTTATCGTCTTTTCTGCCAATGGTCAGAGAGGGCTTGTCAAGGTTATACTCTTTTATAAAAACACCCTGAAATTTAAGAATGAGTTTGGACATTGATTACGCACCTTGCCCATT
>MGPS01000016.1:5759-6183 GCA_001797495.1 Deltaproteobacteria bacterium GWC2_42_11 | reverse complement strand
CTATTGTTATGTTATCATCCCCGCCGTTGAAGTTGGCAAGGCTTATAAGTTCCCCACACGTCATATCAAGGTCATCATTACACCTTTTTATAGTATCAAGTATATCCCTGTCCTCAACAAGTGATGTAAGACCATCTGAACATGCAAGCATAAGGTCTCCTTTCACTACCTTTTCGTCCCGTGTATCCACCTCCACAGTCTCTGCCGTACCTATAGCCCTTGTAATAACATTCTTATACGCTGCTCTTTTTGCCTCTTCCCTTGTTATAAGTCCCATAGAGATTTGCAACTCAACCATTGAATGGTCTTTTGAAAGTTGATTGATGTTGTTATCCCTTATCCTGTATATCCTGCTGTCGCCCACATTCGCTGTCACAATACTCCCGTTGCACAAGAGTATACCAGCAAAGGTCGTACCCATACC
>MGPS01000016.1:3505-5720 GCA_001797495.1 Deltaproteobacteria bacterium GWC2_42_11 | reverse complement strand
CCTGTTTGCGAGTTGTATTGCCCTGACAAACATATCTGCACAGGGAGACCCCTTTTTATTGCTCATCCATTCATAAAGGCTCATCTTTACTACATCAACGGCTGTCTGGCTTGCGACCTCACCTGCAGAATGCCCGCCCATACCGTCTGCCACAGCAAATAGACCAATATTTTTATCAATGCAGAAACTATCCTCGTTAAGTTTCCGTTTTTTGCCTACATCAGTCTTTGCGGCAAATTTGATATTCAATGTCCCCTCACAATCGGTCTGAATCACCCTATCTTCTGCAGACAAACCCTTATGGCATTTGCAAACTCTTTCCCGTTCTGGAACCTCTCCTCAGGATTCTTGGAAAGCGCCTTATTTATGAGTGCCTGCAGCACCTGTGGTATATCAGCCTTGTATTCTGTAAGAGACGGCGAAGAGATGTTTGCAATCTGATACATTATTGTTGCTATTGAATCACCCTTGAAAGGTTTTTCGCCTGAAAGAAGTTCGTAAAGGATAACGCCCAGTGAGAACAGGTCGCTCCTGCCGTCAACCTTTTTGCCCGCAACCTGTTCAGGCGACATATAACTTGGCGTGCCCATGATAACACCTGTCTTTGTATGTGATGAAGACTGAATCCTTGCTATACCGAAATCTGTAACCTTTACCACGCCCTTTGCCAGCGCCATGATATTAGCCGGCTTTATGTCTCTGTGGACTATACCATTTTTATGAGCATAGTCAAGCGCCTCACATAACTGCCCTATAATCTTTAATGTCGTCTTAACAGGAAGGAGATTTGCCTTTTTGCACCATGCCTCAAGGGTTTTACCGTTGAGTAGTTCCATTGCTATATATGCAAGGTCGGTCTCCTCACCAACATCGTATATCGTAACAATATTCGGGTGTGTAAGTTTCCCTGCACTCTCAGCCTCCCTGAAGAAACGTTCTTTAACAGCCTGTATGGTATCTGCATCAACCTCATCGAAATGCACGGTCTTTATGGCAACCTCCCTCTTCATGGTCGGGTCAACACCTTTGTAAACAACACCCATAGCGCCTCTGCCGAGTTCTTCTACTATCTCATACCTGCCTATAGTAGGTTTCTCCATACCATCTATGATGGCTGTGCCTTCAGTCGCCCCTCTTGCGCCTTTCCACATACCTGTTGCTGCAACTGTCTTTAATTTAGAGATGCGTCCTGCAATATCCTTGTAATCCTTATCTGCTGCAGCAATATGCTCATATACAGACACTGCCTTATTAGCCATCCTTTTCCTCTCAAAGTCAAGACCGAGATTATAGAGTATCCCTTTCGTTTCATCATTTACAGGTATTACCTTAAACTTTTCAAATGCAAGGTCAAGCATACCCTTACCCTGGAATGTAAGTCCGAGGAGTTTGTTAGCCTCATCACTTTCTTCTTCCGCCGCCTCTTTCTGCCTTTCAACCATCAGATACCTCTTTGAGGTAATCGCTGTATAGTTGAATACCAGGATAAGTGTCGGATATGTGAGGTTAAGCCAGATGCCGTATGCATATGCAGTAATAATCGCCAGAGTATATGCAAGGACAAGCCCTCCGCCTATGTATGCGCCCATCTTTGCCCCGAGGCGCGGAAGCAGAAAAGCGGTAAGTAAACCGAATAAGAGTGTCATACCGGGACTAAAGGCATCCCCCCACACAGGTCTGTTTATAAAATCACGGTTTAATATATTTGCAATTACAGTTGCCTGCCTTTCTATGCCGGGGAAGACAGGGGCGATCGGCGTTGCCTCTATGTCAGCAAGACCAAGTCCTGTTGAACCTATAAGGACTATCTTGTCCTTAAATGCCATCGGGTCAATCTTGTCATTCAGGACATCATAAAAAGAGTAGTGCGGAAATGTCTTTGGATGCCCGTAATAATTTACAAGCATCCCCATATAACGGTTTGCAGGGACAGGATTCCCTGCCAATAACAACTCACCTTCCTGTTTGACCATAATGTCTTTGTTTTTAACACCAAGGAAGTTTGCTGCGATAGAAAGGGAAAAGGATGGGTAATACCTGCCGCTGTAATTAACAACAGCGACCTCATATCTTGAAACACCATCTATATCAGGGAATTTGTTTATGTGTCCCATATCCATTGCCGCGTCGCTAAGCATGGATAATGGCAGTATAATCCTGGACGCCGTAATGCCTGAATCTGAACCACCGATAACCGCTGTCTTTGTAATAGAGT
>MGPS01000016.1:0-3491 GCA_001797495.1 Deltaproteobacteria bacterium GWC2_42_11 | reverse complement strand
GCATCCGTTATCTTCTGCATACCTGCAGCAAAATCAAAGGCAATCGGAAGTATAACATTACGGCTTGATTCTAAACTCGCTGCAAGTTTTCCATCCCTGTTAAGGTCTGACCTTATTCGTTCAACCTCGCTCAAAAACTCCGCTCCTCCCTGCGTCTTTGCAAGACCGAGTTCATCAAACCTCTTTTTCATGGCATCTACAGCAACTATACCGCTCGCCTCCTCAGGCTCTGAAAAGATTATATTCAAACCTATGACCTTTGCCCCTGCCTGCGAAATCTTATTTATGACTTCCGCTATCCTCGTTCTTGGCCACGGCCATCTCCCAAGTTTTGCAATAGACTCATCATCTATAGCAACGATAGCAATCTCTCTGTTTATATCCTGGGGAGGAAAAAGCCTCATCCTGAAATCGTAAGTCTTCAGTTCAACGGCTTCAAGGAATCCAATCTTCGTAAGGGAAAATATACATAATAACACTGTCAGGATTAACCCTATAAGCCAGTCAGGTATTTTCTGAGAAAATTTCATACGAAATCAGAATACCTCTCTCTTGAAATCTCTGTAATTAAAACATCTTAGATGCGGCATCTCAATACCTTTGTGCTGTATGAGTATCTTGAACTCCGAACCCATGCCGCCCGGCATTATCAATTCTTTAAGCCTCTGATTCCATTCAATCCGTGATATGTCTTTTACTGACAACTCTTCTATGGCATTAAACTCTTTAAGGACGCCGAGCGCAAGCAAAAAATAGAATTGAGTGGTAAACCCTGTCACCTCAAACCCTGATTCCTTTCCACACCTTGCAAGACCTGTAAAGTCAACATGTGATGTTATGTCCTGACAACCGACCCTTTCATATACATTATCGCTTATTTTATGTCTGTAATAGCATAGAAGGCTCCCGTTTGTAAATCTATTGTAAAATTCTCCTGCAGGCAGTCCATAATCTATTGTGATTACAAAACCCTTTTCAAGTATATTGGCAGCAGTTTTTATATATTTCACTGCCTCAAGGTTTATCTCTATCCTCTGCCCGTTCGCAAGCAGTACGTCCTCAAGATACTTTTCTATTTCAGGGGTTGAAGGGGTATCAAGGACTTCTGCAAACCTGTCATTCTTAAATCCGACATAAACCTCTTTTAATACCCCGTTATCATTCACAACAACATGGACAGGAAATGCATCAATAAGTTCATTTGAGATTATGCAGCCTGTAACAGGTCTTTTGACCTCTTCCAGAGAAGAATACCATGAAAATTGTGAACCATCTTTTTTACATACAGGGTTTTTCTCTATTATGACAGGATTTATAGATTTGTAAAATTCTGGTAAGAGACTTTTTGAATATTCAAGAATCCCTTCGGAAAGGAGAGCACTGCCGGTGCCTGCTTCAATCAATGTAAATTCACCAGGTCTGCCGAGTATATCCCACATCTCAAAGATCTGTCTGCATATAAGCATACCAAAGACAGGATGGATGGATGGCGATGTGAGATAATCCCCTCTTTCCCCCCATATCTCCCTCCCTGAGGTATAATAACCAAGATGCGGGGCATAAAGCGCCATCTGCATAAAATCCCTGAAAGGGATTTTCCCCCTCTCCAGGATTTTATTCTTTATCTTCTGAATCAGTTGAGGATTGCCGTCTTCCAGGGCAGGCATCTTTAATTTTTGATAACCTCGCAGGCATACTCAGTTTTGATTAAAATTTTAGGGTCTTTCGTAAAAAAGTTGAAAAGATACTACTAATGAGAAAGAAACTGGACTATAATGTTGTCATACCCGCGAAGGCGGGTATCCAGAATGCAAGCAACTACTTGAAAAGACTGGATTCCCGTTTTCACGGGAATGACGCATTTGCTTATTCAATAGCAGTATTTAGACTCTATAAGTCCTTTTCAACTTAAACACGAATGAGGGAAATTTTAACCTAAACTCACAAATTGTCAAGAAAAGAAGTGGTCCCAAAAATAGACTTTGATTTTTTACGGGTGGTGACAGGAGACTGGCAGGAGGGGGTGTATCCTTTCAGGCAGTCTTATCTTTCCTCTGGCTGATTATCTCTTTTACAGTTTTTACAAAACTATCTATATCTATGGGTTTTGATATGTAACCATCAAAGCCATGAGACATTACCTTCTCCAGATCCTCTTTCATTGCAGAGGCTGTGAGCGCCACAACAGGGATTCCAGAGGTATCAGGGTCCTCTTTTATATACTTCGTTGCAGTGATGCCATCCATCTGAGGGAGGTGCAGGTCCATGAGAATCAGGTCAGGCAAATCCATTTTAGCACGTTTAATTGCATCAACCCCTGTTTCTGCCTCTACTACTGTAAACCCGTTGAAAACCAGGATATCCCTTGCAAGGACTCTATTCACAAGGTTATCTTCTACCAGTAAAATCTTTGACAATGTTTATGCACCTCCTGCTAATAATACCCTGTTTCCTCCTGCCTTTACTGCATCTTCCATTTCATTAAGGGCTTTTTCAATGAGTTCATTTTCTCCCTTCCCATCAGCAGGAAAGGAAACAATTCCCACACTGGCTGTAAACCTCTCATGGTCCCACGTCAGAACCCTCTCTATCTTTAACCTGATCTTTTCGCCCACAAAACGGGCTGATGTCTTTGGAATCTGCGGCAGCAGGAGAACAAAGGTAAAGTCGCCGTATCTTACAAGACAATCTGATTTCCTTGTGCATTCCTGAATACCTGCCGCAAGTTTTTTGATCGCCTCGTCTCCCTTTATAGAGCCATATTTTTTACGGTAGGCATCAAAATTATCAATATATATCATCTCCATGGAGAATAGATGCCCGTACCTTTCTCCCCTTGAAATCTCCTGTAATATCCTATTCTTAAAGTACCTCCTGTTGAATGTATTTGTCAGAGGGTCAACCATCTTTGCCCTCGCAGGATAGAACATCTCCACCTTTCTTACCTCTTCCAGGAGACACTCCATAATAAACCCTTTCTTAACTACCTTGGATATTTCGTTACCCAGTCTTGCCCTGTCTTCAGATGTAATGTCCTTGGCAGTATATATTATAACAGGTATGTCCTTTGTGTCATGCCAGTTCCTGAGTCTTTCCAGCACCTCAAATCCGGAGACCTCAGGCATCATAAGGTCAAGGATTACCAAGTCAGGAGACCCTTTCATGGCAAGGGTTACCCCTTCTTCACCCCCGTATGCCTTTATCACGCCAAAGCCTTCACCCTGCAGTATCTGCGCGAGGAGTTCCACTGCCTTGGGGTCATCGTCTACAACAAGTACAGTATAAGAACCTCTTTTTACCTTCGTCGTAAGACTGAGTTTCTTTAACGAAGATAGTAAAGATTCCTTATCCACAGGCTTTGTAAGATAATCAGAGGCGCCAAAACTGAACCCATCTTTCAGACTATTCGCGGCAGAGACAATAATAACAGGCATATCTGCTGTTGCCGGGTCTTCCTTAAGTTCCCTGAGAACCTCCCAGCCATTCTTTCC
>MGPS01000015.1 GCA_001797495.1 Deltaproteobacteria bacterium GWC2_42_11 | reverse complement strand
ATACTTTTTAGGTATGTGAGGATTCAAGCCCGCAGTCCTGACAACGCAGATGGGGTATTATTGAGCGTGAATTATTAGAACGCTGCCAATGCCGCATAAACCTGCTCATCCGTATACCCCCGCAAATCAATACTCTTACTCCTGCACGCCGCAACGCAAACGCCGCATCCCTGACATACGCCCTCATTCACCCTTGCCAGCATCCTTATAACAGCGCCCTGTCTGTTCTTAACCTCTTCCTTTTCAATCGCAGTATACGGACATGCAACAACACAGTCCCAGCACGCATTGCATGTGTTTCTGTTTACAACAGATGTTATCGGCTCCCTTGCCATCTGGTCATTGGAAAATAGAGCCAACACCTTGCTCGCAGCAGCGCTGCCCATAGAAACAGAATCAGGTATGTCCATCGGACCCATGCATGTTCCTGCAAGGAAAATCCCTGCTGTTACAGTCTCAACTGGTTTTAATTTCGGATGATATTCATTGTAAAATTTATATTTGTCATAACCTATGCCGAGTTTCTGCGCAACAGTATCTGCTCCTTCTCTTGATACAATGGCTGTCGCAAGCACAACCATATCCGCCTCTATCTCAACCTGATTGCCGCTCAAAGTATCCGCACCCTGAACAATCACCTTGCCGTCTTTTTCATAGACACGAGAAACCCTGCCTCTCAGATACATTGCGCCGTCATGCTCAATCGCCCTTCGGACAAATTCTTCATACCGTTTGCCGCCTGCCCTTATATCCATGTAAAATACATAAGACTGTCCGTCATGCACCTTGTGTTTATAAAGCATGGTGTGCTTTGCAGTATACATGCAGCAAATCTTTGAGCAGTATGAGACGCCCTTTTTCTCATCCCTTGAGCCAACGCACTGGATAAACACAACATTCTTTGGGGTCTTGCCGTCTGACGGTCTTTTGATTTCGCCGCCTGTTGGTCCTGATGCAGACGCAAGCCTTTCAAACTGCAATCCGCTTATAACATCCTTTATCTTGCCGTAGCCGTATTCACCGAACCTTTCATTGGGCATCAACTGATAACCTGTCGCAACAACGATTGCGCCGACATCTTCTGTAATAACTGTATCCTGCTGTTTAAAGTCTATACATTTTGGCCCGCACACAATGGCGCATGTGCCACACTTATCCTTTTGAATCTTGGGACAGTTCGGCGCATCAATAACAGGGATATTCGGCACAGCCTGAGGGAACGGCGTGTAAATCACCTTTCTCTGGCTCATGCCCATCTCAAACTCGCTCTTAGCCTTGAACGGACATTTTTCAATGCAGAGTCCGCAGCCATTGCACAAATCCTCATTTACGTATCGTGCCTTTTTTCTGATTTGGACTGTAAAATTGCCGATATATCCGTCAACCTTTTCCACCTCGCTCCATGTCAAAATCTTTATATTTTCATGGAGCGACGCCTCAACCATCTTCGGCGTCATAATACACTGAGAGCAGTCCATTGTAGGGAATGTCTCGGAGAGTTTAGCCATATTGCCGCCAATAGACGGCTCTCTTTCAACAAGTATGACCTGCCTGCCGCCATCTGCAATATCAAGGGCTGCCTGAATCCCAGCAATACCGCCGCCGATGACAAGCGCCTTTTTCTTTATCGGTATCTTTATCTTTGAGAGCGACCTGTTTTTCTTGAGCCGTTCAATCGTCATCCTTGTTAAGTCAATACTCTTTGCCGTGCCTGTTGCCTTTGTAGGGTCATGATGAACCCATGAACACTGCTCTCGGATATTTGTTATCTCGCATTTATACGGATTCAATCCTGCGGCCTCACACGCCTTTCTGAATGTCTTTTCGTGCATGTGCGGAGAGCAGGCAGACACAATAACACCGTCAAGTTTGTGCTGTTTTACAATCTCTTTCAGATTATCCTGACCCGGCGCGGAACACATGAATTTATAATCACCGGTATATACAACACCCGGTATCTTTGACATCTCGTCTGCGACCTTTTTGGTGTCAACAGTAGATGCTATGTTTGTTCCGCACTGACAGACGAATACGCCTATTCGCGGCATCGTTATATCCCTCTCACTTTCAACATTGGTCTCACATCAAACAAATTCTTCTCAAGCCCCAGACTCCCCTCATCCTGTCCCAGCGCCAAACCGAGCAGTTGCGTAAAATATAAAATCGGCATCTGCAAATTTCCTGAACCTTCAGCAAGTTTTTTCTGGCTATTCTCCAGATTATACTGGCACAGGGGACAACTTGTTACGATAATCTCAGCGCCTCTGTTTTTTGCTGAATTCAAAACATTGCCGGAGAGTTTCGTAACAACAGCCTCATTCCCCATTGCCAGATGCGCGCCGCAGCATTCTATCTTATTTGGAAATTCTACCGTCTCGCAACCGAGCGCCTTAAGCAAATCTTCAAAGATCGTCGGGCCCTCTGCCTTGTCTATGCCTATATCTTCAAACGGCCTGAGCAGCATACAACCATAATATGCGCCTGCCTTCACTCCCTTGAGCGATCTTTTTACAGCACCCTTTACTTTTTCAAAGCCTACCTTATCCCTCAAGACCTCAAGGAAGTGAATAACATTCAGACCGCCGTCATATTCTTCTTCAATAAAGCTATTGACTACCCCGCGCTTTTCCTTATCATCCCTCACAACCTTGTTGGTACGTTTCAACACATTGTAGCAGACAGAGCAGAGGGTTGTTACCGTATCCCCTTCCTTTCTCGCATTGACCAGAACCTTTGTCGGAGCGGTCAGACCTATGACATTGTCCGGAGTGAGAGGAAATGCAGCACCGCAGCAGTTCCACTGGTTGAGTTCTTTTAATTCAAAACCGAGCAGGACAGCAGATTCTCTTGCCGAGGTATCAAAACCTTTGGCAACGGTATTTAAGGTGCAGCCTGGATAATAAGCTATCTTCATATTTTTTTGTATTCGCAATGCATCTGCTTTTTAAGTTCACGCTCAAAAATCGCCCAGATGCAAGGCGGAGCAAGGCTTTAAGCGAGGCATACTTTTAGTATGTTGAGCGCAGAAGCCGCAGCGACAACGCAGCAGATGGGCGATTTTTGAGCGTGAACTAACTTACAAATTTCCTAAACCCGCACACAATCGCCTGCTGTGGGGCGTTTTTCATAAACGGGAATGGTATTTCCTTAATCTGCTCATGGTCTTCGCCTTTTCTAAGAGTAATCTGCCGAAGCGCCTCTAATATCTTTGCGGCGCTTACACCTTTCGGACATCTACAATAGCATTGCAGACATCCAACACAAAGCCACATGGAATTTGAATTTTTCACAGTATCTTCCTGACCAAGCTGCAAAAGCCGTATAATCTCTCTAGGCCCGAAATCCATTGCATAAGATACAGGACACCCTCCTGTGCAGTTGCCGCACTGGTAGCAGTTTGCAAGTTCCTCTCCGCTTATCCTTTCAATGAGTTTGACAAATTCGCTGTGTAGGTTTTCTTTAGTTAATTTTATTTGCATAGTTTGCTGTCAGAATGTAGCCGCAACCTTTAGGTTGCGCTATTTACGCAGGCTAAAGCCTGCGACTACCCTTTACAATCTTCTATATTTCTCCACCCCTATCTTAAACAAATCATTTCCCTGCATATCATTCACCACAATGGCCGGAAAATCCACAACCTCAAGCCTTCTTATCGCCTCCGGTCCTAAATCTTCATACGCAATAATCTCCACCTTTTTAATGGTCTTTGCAATTAAGGCTGCTGCTCCGCCCACTGCCGCAAGATACACAGCCTTGTTTTTCTTCATCGCCTCAATCACATTTTGAGAACGTTGGCCTTTGCCGATTGTGCCTTTTAAACCGAGTTCCAAAAGTCGCGGTGTATATGCGTCCATCCTGCCGCTGGTTGTGGGACCTGCAGAACCAATAATTTGTCCGGGCTTTGGAGGCGTTGGACCAACATAGTAAATAAGTTGTCCTTTAACATCAAAGGGCAGTTTCTCACCTTTATCCAGAAGTTCAGAGAGCCTCTTGTGGGCAGCATCCCTTGCAGTATAGAGGACTCCTGTTATCAGGACTTTATCTCCTGCCTTGAGTTTTTCTACATCCTTATCTGTCAAAGGCGGGGTTATTTTGATTAAGTTACCCATTGTTAAAATATCGTGACAAACGCAAGATTTGAGCTAAAGACAAGGAAAATCTGGTTGGACAAAACGGAGCATACTATTTTAGGTATGTGAGTATTTGGACAGCCAGATTTGACGCAGTATTTAGCCAAAGATTGTGTTTGTTTAAATCACTACCTCCTTATGCCTTGCTGCATGACACTGTATATTCACTGCAACAGGCAGACTTGCAATATGGCACGGCGCTGTTTTTATATGAACAGCCAGCGCGGTTGTCCTTCCGCCGAAACCCATTGGCCCAATGCCAAGGTTGTTTATACTTTCCAATAATTCTTTCTCAAACACATCCAATTCCCTATCAGAATTTGGTGTTCCGATATTTCTTAAAAGCGCCTCTTTTGCGAGGAGTGCGCTTTTTTCAAAATTGCCGCCTATGCCTACACCCAGGATAATGGGCGGGCACGGGTTGCCGCCTGCTTCCTTCACAACGTTTATTATAAAATCCTTTATATCCTGCATGCCCTGAGACGGCTTGAGCATGGCAAGCCTGCTCATATTCTCACTGCCCGCGCCCTTTGGCGCAATGGTTATCTTTATTTTATCTCCTTCAACAATCTTTGTATGTATAATTGCGGGGGTATTATCTCCTGTATTTTTTCTTGTAAGCGGATGGCAGACAGACTTTCTCAAATACCCTTCGCTGTAACCCTGCCTTACACCTTCATTTATTGCATCTTCCAAATTGCCGTCAACTGCCGCATCCCTGCCTATTTCAACAAAAAAAACCGCTATACCTGTATCCTGACACATGGGTACATTTTCTTTTTGGGCAATTTCTGCATTTTCAATAATCTCATCAAGTATCTCTTTACTCAAAGGGGATTCCTCTTTATTCCTTGCCCCTTCCAATGCACCTACAATATCTTTTCCGAGTTCATAGGCAGCCTTTATACAGAGTTCTTTAACTTTTTGGGTTATTTCTAATGAAGGAATATGACGCATATTAACTACCGTTATACGTGTGCGTTATACGTGATGCGAAATAAAGCCGTTATACGTGAGCGTGATGCGTTATGCGTATTAGAAGCCGTTATACGTGAGCGTTATGCGTGAGCGTGAAAAACTTAAAACACGTATAACGTATAACGCACACGGTCTTTCCTACGCATCACGGCTTTTTATATCTTTATCTCCTCAATCAATTTCTTTATTGCCTGTGCTGAATTATCAAATGCCCTCTTCTCCTCTTCGTTGAGTTCAATCTCGATAATCTCCTCAACACCGTTAGAGCCCAGTTTAACAGGCACACCTATAAACATATCTTTAACACCATATTCACCGTTGCAATATGCAGCACAGGGGATTATCCTCTTTTTATCCCTTATTATGGATTCTGCCATCTCAACAACAGCAGCGGACGGTGCATAAAATGCGCTCCCTGTCTTTAAAAGATCTACTATCTCCCCTCCTGCCTTCTTTGTCCTTTGCATTATCTCATTAATCCTCTCTTTTGAGATTAACTGACTAATCGGAATCCCTGAAACAGTAGAGTATCTTGGCAGAGGCACCATCTCATCTGCATGACCTCCTATAACCATCGCACTGATATCTTCAACAGATACATTCAATTCCATGGAAAGAAATGCCTTGAGCCTTGCTGCATCAAGTGCCCCTGAAAGCCCGATGACCCTGTTTTTAGGGAAACCACTCACCTTCCATGCCACATAGACCATTACATCAAGCGGGTTTGTGACGACTATTATAATCGCATTGGGTGAATATCTTACAATCTGCTCGGTAACACCCTTTATAATCCCTGTGTTCGTATTTATCAGGTCGCTCCTGCTCATTCCGGGCTTTCTTGCTATACCTGCTGTTATAATGACCACATCTGAATTGGCAGTATCCTTGTAGTCATTTGTCCCTAAAATCCTTGCGTCAAAACCCTCAACCGGCGATGCCTCTGCCAAATCAAGCCCTTTACCCTGCGGGACCCCCTCTATAACATCTATCAGAACTATATCCCCGAGTTCTTTTATCGCTGCCCATACAGCAGCATGGGCGCCCACATTACCTGCACCAACAATTGTTATCTTTTTTCTGGACATTTATCTTTCCCCCCTTCTTCTATCACAAAATTCAGGCAGATGTTTGCAGCCCTGATCCAGCAGTTCCTCTGTTGTAATCGCAGATGTCCTGTCGCCCTTATACTGCTCAACCACCCATTCATATATCTTTGCAATACCCGGGTGCTTTTTATCAACCTTTTCCTGCTCATCCAGACCAAAATAATTATTAAACCAGTATGCAACCCCTGCAAGACCTGACTTATCAGTAACAGCAACGCCAATTGGTCTGTTTAAAATCTTACCTGTATCAAATATATTGTATATCTCCTCGTTTTTCATTATGCCGTCTGCGTGTATCCCTGCCCTTGTAACATTAAAATCAGAGCCGACAAACGGATAATTTGACGGAATCTTGTATCCTATCTCCTTTTCATAGTATCTTGCAATCTCTGTGATAACTGTTGTATCAATTCCGCTGTCATTACCTGTAAGTGATATATATTCAATGATAAGCGCCTCAACAGGCGGGTTGCCTGTTCTTTCACCTATGCCGAGGAGCGTCCCGTTTGCAGCGCTGCACCCATAAAACCATGCACATACCGCATTTGTAAGCACCTTATGGAAGTCATTATGCCCGTGCCATTCAACAAGTTCTTCTGGTGTGCCGCCTTCATCAATCACAGCCCTCACCCATTTAGGCACACTCCTTGGAAGTTCTGTATCAGGCCACGGCACACCATAGCCCATTGTATCGCATATCCTGACCTTTATAGGTATTCCGCTTTCCTCACGAAGTTTTGTGAGTTCCTGAATAAACGGTATGCAGAAGCCGTAAACATCTGCCCTTGTAGCATCCTCAAGATGACATCTCGGCGTAACACCTGCGTCAAGCGCTGCCTTTACAACACCAAGATACTCATCCATAATCTGTTTTCTTGTCTTTTTTAGTTTTAAAAATATATGATAATCAGAGGCAGATGTTAAAATCCCTGTTTCTTTAAGCCCCATTTCTTTTACAAGTCTGAAGTCCTCTTTAACTGCCCTTATCCATGCTGTTATCTCAGGGAATTCATATCCAAGTTCAAGGCACTCTTCAACAGCCTTCCTGTCCTTATCAGTGTAAATAAAAAATTCCGACTGCCTTATAATACCGTTCGGACCGCCCAGTTTGCTTAAGAATTTATATATGTCAACTATCTGCTTTACAGTATAGGGCGGTCTTGCCTGCTGACCATCACGGAAGGTTGTATCCGTTATCCAGAATCTTTTTGCAGGCTTTCGTTCAGGAAACCTGTCATCAAATATAATCCTGCATACAGAATCATAAGGAAATATATCCCTCATGAGATTGGGCTCTGAGACATCCTTTAATTCGTATTTTACAAGTCTTGTCCCCATAATATACAACTACTTTCGTTTTGTTTTAAATGGAGAAATTATTTTGAGGGATTTTGCAGGATTTTAAAAATCTCCCTTATGTATACTGTATACAAAGTGTTAAAGGGGTGTCAAGGATTTTTTGACGATTTTTTTGACGAAATGAATTATTTGACAAACATCCTTTTTGCTCCTTTTTACTTGAGAAGAGTTGGCTTTTCCGTTACAATATGCACGCAATATTAACCATGGTCTGGTCAGGCAGGGTTGCAGCCCTGTATCAAAAACCATATAAAAATTTGCGAGGTGGAAGATGGCAGGCGAACCTTTGATATTTGAAAAGAGTGCTAGTAAGAGAAGGGGAATATCCATACCAAAGTCTGATGTGCCTGAAACAAGCCCTAATGATGTCATACCTCAGGGGATGTTACGGGATGAGATAGACGGGTTCCCGCAGGTATCTGAAATAGATGTTGTCCGACATTTTGTAAATCTATCCCACATGAACTTCGGTGTGGATACAGGCTTTTACCCGCTCGGCTCATGCACAATGAAATATAACCCAAAGGTAAATGAAGATGTCGCAAGGCTTTCAGGGTTTTCAAAGGGGCATCCATACCAGCCGCCTGAACTAATGCAGGGTGCACTTCAAGTTATGTACGAACTGGAAGGCTTTTTATCTGAAATAAGCGGTATGGACGCAGTAACGTTACAGCCTTCTGCAGGCGCTCAAGGTGAATTCTGCGGGATGCTCATGATAGCAGCGCATTTCAGAGCAATGGGCAAACCAAGAAAAAAAGTCATAATACCTGACACGGCGCACGGCACAAACCCGGCAAGTTCACACCTCGCAGGTTTTACAGTCGTTAGTATCAAGGAAGGAAAGGGTGTAATCAGCCCGGAGACAGTCGAGTCTGTAATGGATGAGGATACAGCAGCGCTCATGCTTACAAATCCGAATACACTTGGTCTGTTTGAGAGCAATATCAAGGAGATTGCAGATATAGTTCACAGGAAAGGCGGTGTTGTGTATTGCGATGGTGCGAACCTGAATGCCATTATGGGTATTGCAAAACTTGGTGATATGGGTGTGGATGTGGTGCAGTTCAATCTGCACAAGACATTTTCAACCCCGCACGGCGGAGGCGGTCCAGGTGCTGGGCCTGTCGGGGTAAAAAAGATACTTGAGCCTTATCTCCCTGTACCGAGGATAATCAAAAAGGGTAAGAGGTTTAATCTGGACTTTAACCGTCCCATGTCTATTGGGAGGCTAAGGGCATTTTACGGTAATTTCGGTATAATGGTCAGGGCATACAGTTACATAAGGGCAATGGGTGCAGAAGGACTTAAAAGGGCAAGTGAGATGGCAGTATTGAATGCAAATTATATAAAGGAGAAACTCAAAAAAGATTTTTACCTGCCGTTTGATGTGCCGTGCATGCATGAATGCGTGTTTTCAGATAAAATCCAATCTGAAAACAATGTCCACACAATTGATATTGCAAAAAGGCTCATGGATTTCGGGTTCCATCCGCCGACAATATATTTCCCCCTTGTTGTATCAGGTGCAATGATGATTGAGCCCACAGAAACAGAGAGCAAAGAGACACTGGACAAGTTTATAAAAGCAATGTCTGAAATCGCAGACGAGGCAAAAAGTAATCCCGAAATGGTTAGAAACGCCCCGCACACCACCCCGCTGACACGACTTGACGAAATAAGTGCAGCCAAAAAACCTGTGATGAGGTGGAGGAAGGGATAAGCGGGTGTGGTGATTCAAAAACCTATCTTACCTGTCTATAAAAAAATGTCTGGATAATATACTCAAATGTAGCGGCTATGGTGAGTTTTTCCAGTGTAAAACCTTTTGGAAATGGATTATATGGTGCAGCCAGTTTGACAGCGGATATCGCCTCATCATCAAGCATCGGATAACCTGATGATTTAACCAGTTTCACTTCCTCCAGTGTCCCGTCCTTTCTTATTGTAAATGAGAGTTCAAGTATCCCCTGCTGCCCTGCCCTCGCTGCAGCATCAGGATAGTTCCATACAAGTTCTATCTTCCTCTTTATGCCTGTAAGGTATGAAATATATCTATATTCGCTCGTATTAAGACTGAGTGTCTTCCCTTCTTCTATGCCAGGGACACCTTTCTGGTACTCCTTGTCAAGTTCTGAAAGCCTTTGCTCTGATGGAAAGAGTTTTTCAATTGAAGGGAATTTTTCAGGCTCTCTGGATTCTTTTTTAGACTCTTTAGAGATAACAGGCATTGTTTCTTCCTTTTTTGCAATTATATCTTCCCTTCTATCATCTTTTCTGCCCTTCTCGTCCTTATCCTTCTCAACTACTTTGAGTTCTTCTTTGGCAGAAGGCTCCTTCTTTTCCTCCTGCGATATTGCTGGAGTAGTGGCAGGGACTTCTTCTTTTTTAACCTCTTTTTTTACCTCATCCTTTTTTTCAGACTCTGCCTCAATACCATTTTCTACTGCCTTATATGTTCCATCCGTATATTTCGGCAAAGGTATAGGCTTGGGGCTTGTCTCCTTCTTTGCTGTAAGTGTTCTGTCAGCAAGTCTTTTTGCAGGGGTTCCGGGCAGTTCCTTTGCAGGCTTCTGTCTTATGTCTTCAGGAATATCCACTATCTCGCCTCTCGGAGGGATAAACTTTCTTTCCGGTATATCAATAATCTCAACAGGGACGGATAGTATCGGGAATTTTGGCAGCTTATGCTCAAACTCAGGTATCGAGAAAAAGAGTATGAGGTGCAGGACAGCAGATATTACTAAAAATATTATAAAATTGTTGACACCTCTTCTAAAAAATATTTTTTTTATTGACATATATGCCCTAATGTGTAAAATCTAAACTAAACAATATTACTTTAAGGAGGTTTTAAAAAATATGTTTGGTCTAGGAATGCCAGAACTTATAATTATTTTGGTCATAATCCTCATAATATTCGGTGTCGGTAAACTCCCTCAAATCGGTGCAGGGCTTGGTCAGGCAATAAAGAGTTTCAAAAAAGCCACTAACGAAACCGAAATCGATGTAACCCCGCAGAAAGAAGAAAAAGAGAAACAAGAACTGGAATCATCCGTAAAGACTGAGAGCGCTGCAAAAAGTGAAAAACAGAGAGTTTAATTATGTGCGGTTGTCTCTCTTATCTATAATAGCCCCTGCTGCGCTTCTTACCTGAGGGTGGATTGCCTTATCCTCAGCAATATCCCTTAAGTCCTGAACGAGCAAAAACTCTACCATACCAAGTGCTATCCGCGGCGGTGTATACGGGTTCTGGACAAGCGCCTTTTTTATATTATACCTGTTCCCCCACTTTTTGTGAATGGATATGAGTCTTAATGTCTCTCTGGAATTGGGTCTTTTGGACGCAATCTTCACAATCTCACTCTCTGTTATCCTGGGGTTGTTTAACAGGTTTGATATAACTACAGGATCGGGGTCTGACAGGAGCCTGTCGAGCATATCCTTATTCCACCTTTTTGACAGAGCCCTCCTTTCACCCAAAGTTGTAAGTTCCATTCTTGCATCCTCCTCAGTATCATAACCTGCAAGTGCAGACTTTTGAGGCGGCATGTCAGTCAGCAGCCTGCTTACCCTTGTAAGCCCGAGTTCAATAGACGCCATGTAAATCAGCCTTATCCTCTCGTTGCCCAGTATATCCCATATTGCCTTGTGATTGACAAGAAGCATCTGCAGTGTCCTGTATTGAGGGGAATGCCCCTTCTCCTCGCTATATATCTTATCCAGGATGATTGCTGCATCAAATGGGTTAACAGCAGATAACCTCCTGCAGAGGAGATTTATCCGCATATCTTCTTCCGGCAGGGCAGATACATCTTTAATCAGCCTTTCCACAAAGGGATGTAATACCTTTTTCATTATTCAGGATGGGTTTTCTAACCGTATGAAGGGAAACAATTACTGAACCAGTTCTACCTCAAACTCATGAGGGCTGTCTGGCAGATCACTAAATATCACCATGAAAGGCATGCTCCCTTTGGACGGCAATGCGCCGCCTTTCATGACTTTAAACCTCTTTTCCAGTTCCTCTTTTGAAATCGTTTTAAGGTCATCTGATATAATGACACCAGGACTGACAACCTTTTCTGCTATAATATTCCCTTTTTTATTGAACACAGCACCTTTTACACCCTTTATATTCTTATCGCTGTTAAATGTACTGGCAATCTTACCCTCTATGACGAACAGTTTACCTGTTGATGTATTTTCTATGGAATACCCTTTCAGCCCTGCTATATCAAATCTGCCTGCCGGTGTCTTCTCTCCCAGTATATCTTCAATATATTTCATGCCGCCTGTAAAATAGAACAGACCAAGACCTGCAATAACAGCAAGTATGCCCGCCAGTAAAACCAGTTTTGAACGGTCATGGGCTATCTCTTCAGGCACAGGGACTAACTCATCCTCTGCACTTTCATGTCTCTCCCCTGCCTCGTCAGCCGCATCTTCATGATGGACAACAGACGGGACTTTCATTACGGCAGTCTCTAAACCTTTTTCAGACATATCCCTCTCTGTTTCAGAAGTTGGTATCTCAAACGGCAATCCAAAGTCAGATTTCTCTTGATCAGAAGGGTGTTTTGTTTCTAGTTCAAAGATTGTAGTCTTCTCTTTATCTTCTTCCTGCCCAAAAAGGTCAGGTTTATCAGATGATCTCTTCTCTTCCATCTCACTGAAAGAAAGCGAAAATTCCTCATCTGTACCCGACGTCCCTTTATCTGAAGGTGTTTCAAAGATATTGAAATCCTGTCCCTGCGGCTCTCCCACAGCAGGGGACGGTTTTTCCTCTTCCCCAAATGATATACCCGCAGCCCACTGCGCTGCTAATTTTTCATCAGGGCTGACATCCTTCTCTTCAGGCAGTCCTGGTTCTGGCTGCGGCTGAGGCTCTGGCTGGGATTCTGTTCCTAAATCAAAGGATATATCAAATGAAGGCTCTTTCTCTTGGGATATTTCAGGCGGCAGTTCTTTGGCAGAGGGTCTTACAATAAAGGTATTCTGGCATTTTGTACACTTTACCTTTACACCTTTATCAGTGATCTTTGAGTCGTCTATCCTGAACTTCGTATGACAGGTATCACACTGGACTATCAATTTTTATACCCCGTCTGACATGATATGATAAAATTATTAGCACAACCACATCTTAAAAGCAAGACAAATCTGGTCATGCCATGCTGTCCATTGTCGATTTGAAATGTTCTACAAAGTCCTCGCCATGCATGGGTCTGATAACTATCCACTTCCTTTTTTTGTCAAGGTAAACCTCCACATCAGAACCGGGGATGAGTTCAAGATACCTCATATAATCCCCAGGTATTATCACCCCTTCTTTACCCCTCTGAATTGTTATTATCTTTTCCTTCATATTTCACCTCTTTTGTTTATTTATTTCACTATGGCAGTTGACGCTCAAAAATTGCCAAGATGCAAGGCGGAGCAAGCCCCCGATTGAAACTATTTAAACCTTTTCAGAAATCTTTTCACCCAACAAGCCGGCAGGTCTGAATATAAGGACAAGTATCAGCATCACAAATGCAAATACATCCTTATATTCGCTCGAGATATAACCTGCGCCCAGACCTTCTATAAGTCCGAGCAAAAGTCCGCCTAGCATCGCACCCGGTATATTCCCTATGCCGCCAAGTACTGCTGCTGTGAATGCCTTTATACCTGCCACATACCCGATAAAGAAGTTTACACTCCCATAATACATTGCAACCATAATGCCTGCAGCAGCAGCAAGTATTGAACCTATCACAAATGTGATTGCTATAATCCTGTCTATGTCTATACCAACAAGCCCTGCCATCCTCTTGTCCTGACTGGTTGCGCGCATTGCCTTGCCAAGTCGGGTATTTTTTATGAACAGGTGCAGCAGGAACATCAGAATAAATGATGCTGCAAGGATGAACATCTGGAGATAGGTCAGGGATGCACCCATAATTGTTACCCCGCTGGGAGGTATCACATACGGGAATATCTTATCAGTAGCACCCTGCGTAAGCATAACATAATTCTGGAGGAATATTGACATGCCTATTGCTGATATCAGCGGCGAGAGGCGGTGCGCATGTCTTAACGGTCTGTATGCTATCCGCTCAGCTGTAATGCCGTATGCACCGCAGAATATGCCTGCTGCTGCAAAGACAATGAATACAGAGAGCGGCAGGCTGTATGCCGTGATGCCCGAAACAGTGAGCAAGCCAAATACAATAACTGCAAGGTATGCACCTATCATATATATCTCACCGTGGGCAAAGTTTATGAGTCCAAGTATGCCATAGACCATGGTATATCCCAGCGCAATCAGTGCATACACAGAACCGAGTGTTATGCCGTTTATTAACTGCTGAACTAACATGGCTGTTCAGGGTTGAGGTTCCGGCATCTTATCGCGGGCACCGGAAGCAATATTTCTATAGAGCATCTCCTTTAGAAACTCATTTGTCTTCTTATGCTCCTGCAAAATCTCTTTCATAAGGCTTTTCATTGTAAATATATAGAACGGGAGGAGAATCCATACTATTAATAAAACCGTGAACAGAAAAATAAAAAAAAGCCCGAACACACCCATAAATGCAGTTGACATACCACCACCTTCTGACATATACATAACCCCCTCCTATTTTCTTTGCTGACTCCTAAACCTTTTTGACCTGTGCAATCTCGTCAATAACCCTTTCAGCAATCCCTTCAATATCAACCTTCTCCTGCACACCTGTCTTCATATCCTTGAATGTTATCTCTCTTTTTGAAATCTCATCATCCCCGAGTATCAATGTAAACCTTGCACCCAGTTTATCAGCCATTTTCATCTGCCCTTTAATGCCCTTATCATGATAACCGATCTCAGCCCTTAAACTCCTCTCCCTCAACTCCTTTAAAATCCTTATCCCCTCGGTCTCTGCTTCTTTCCCGATGCACACAATAAATATTCCTGCTTCATGCGATGTACTGCCGCTGCCCTCTTTCAAAAGCATTGCCAGCCTCTCCATGCCTATTGCAAAACCAAAACCTGATACATCAGGTCCGCCCAATTCCCTTACAAGACCGTCATACCTCCCGCCTGCGGCAACAGCGTTCTGCGAGCCGAGTTTGTCTGATGTTATCTCAAATGTCGTCCTTGTATAATAGTCAAGCCCCCTGACCATCCTCGGGTTTATTGAATACCCTGCGCCGAATAGATAGAGGTAACCCTTTACCTCTTCAAAGTGTGTTTTACACTCATTGCATATATAATCAAGTATTGAAGGTGCATCATCTGTCACCTCAACACATTTGCGGCTTTTGCAGTCTATTACCCTCAATGGATTTGTATCAATCCTCCGCTGGCAGTTATCACAGAGCTGCTCCTTCTTCTCTGAAAGGAACTGTTTTAACTTTTCTCTGTACACAGGACGGCAGTTTTTACAGCCTAATGAATTCAATTGGAGTTCTATATCATCCAATCCTATCTTCTTAAAAAAGGCGAGGAGCATATCAAGTGTCTCTGCATCGGACATGGGGTCAGAAATCCCCAACACCTCTGCGCCTATCTGATGAAACTGACGGTACCTCCCCTTCTGGGGTCTCTCATACCTAAACATCGGACCGATATAATAGAGTTTTGCACACGGCATATTGCAGAGTCTGTGTTCAATATATGCCCTCACAACAGAAGCGGTCCCTTCAGGCCTCAGGGTAACGGATTCGTTATTCCTGTCAGAAAATGTATACATCTCTTTTTCAACAATGTCCGTTGTATCACCTATACCCTTGGCAAACAGTTCGGTCTTTTCCATTACAGGCACCCTTATTTCGGAAAAACCGTAAACCTTAAAGACCTCCCGTGCAGCCCCCTCTATGTGCTGCCAAAGCGTTGTCTCAGGCGGGAGTATATCGTTGAACCCCCTAATGGAAGTAATCATCTGGATTTACCTGCCTTTTGTTGCCCCGAAAAATACCTTTTTAAAGTTGCCTGCCCTGCCGGCAAACCGTTTGGGTGGGAGGCTTTTAGAGGCAACGGGTTTGTAGGCGGGGCAGGTAACTTTAGTATTGGTGGCACAGTACATTCTATTCTCTGCATTTACCTGCCTTTGCCTTTGACCCTTGTTTTTTTGATATTACTGCCCTTACTGCCTCTGCAATATCCGATGGCATAAGCCCATAGTGCAGGAGGAGTTCTTCTGCCAGCCCTGACTGTCCGAACCTGTCCTGTATGCCGACCCTTTTCATTGGCACCGGACACTCTTCTGCCAGAACAGCAGCAACAGCCTCTCCAAGACCGCCGATTACAGAATGCTCCTCTGCTGTAACAACAGCACCTGTTATACGACCTGCCTTTGAAATCAAATCCCTGTCAAGAGGTTTTATAGTCGACATATTTATGACCATTACAGAAAGACCTTCTTTCTCAAGTATGCCGGCTGCATCAAGTGCATGACTCACCATAAGACCATTTGCAATTACTGCAGCATCCTTTCCATCTCTCAAGACCACACCCTTCCCAATCTCAAACTTGTAGTCATCAGGCATGATAACAGGAAACTTTGCCCTTGCAACCCTTACATAGACAGGTCCGTTATATTTAACAATATCCTGAATAACACCCCTTGTCTCTATGCCATCGCATGGCACTATTACAGTCATGTTTGGGATTACCCGCATAATGGCAATATCCTCAACCGACTGATGTGATGCGCCATCTTCACCAACAGTTATCCCGCCGTGGGTTGCAACAATCTTTACATTAAGCCGCGGGTAGGCAATAGACTGCCGTATCTGTTCCCATGCCCTGCCTGACGCAAATATGGCAAATGTTGATGCAAATGGTATCTTCCCTGCAGACGCCAGACCTGCGGCAGTTCCCATCATATCCGCCTCTGACACACCCATATTGAAGAACCTGTCAGGGAACTTTTTTGCAAACACCCCTGTCCTTGTAGAACTGGACAGGTCTGCATCAAGCACAACAATATCAATGTTAATCCCTCCAAGTTCAGCAAGGGTGTCTCCATAGACCTCACGGGTGCCTAAAAGTTTCAATTTTCCCCTCCTATTGTAAAAGCAACTTCATCAAAAAGCCTTCTTTTACTGTAATTGCCCCTTCGGGGCATATCTCCTGACAGCAGAAACATCTTATACAATTATCATAGTCTATTTCAATTGCATCTTTTATCTTCTTCATTATAGAAGGCGGGCATATATCAACACACATACTGCATAGTGTGCAACTTTTCTTATCTATGTAAGGTTTGGCTGTAAGATGTTTTTTCAGATGCCTGTGGAGATTGAAAGGCAGGGGGAAACCAATATCCACAACTTTGGGGAAGACAAAGTCCTTCACCATAACAGAGGCAATATCTTCCCCTAAAACTTGAGTCCCTGCAATATCTGTCCCACCGATATCATCATCTCTCGCAACCTTGCATGTAAAAAGGTCATCAACCCCTGCACCAACTATCTCCAGCACAACCCTGTCAAGCGCTATTGCGTCCTGAGATGCAAGGATAACACCCAAACCTCTTGGTCTGCCGCTTTTCCCTGGACCTTCTCCTTCCAAAGCAACAATGCCGTCAAGTATAGTCAGCCGCGGCTTAAAGAACCTGTAAAGGTCAACAAGCATACGGGCAAAATATTCTCTGTCAGAACTTGCTGCAAGATGCCATTGCGGTTTCCTCTTGCCAACAACACAGCCGAACATATTCTTAACACCCAGTGTCATGAACATCTGGGTATGCGTCTTGAGTTTCGGCAGGTTTATTATCCCATCCACATCCAGTGCCTCTTTTGCTATCTCAAGCCTCTTGAATGTTTTACCGCCTGGATTTTCTACCTCAACAGACTGTCTCAATTCTATCAGAGGGACATCCTCTTCCTTGCAAACATCCAGAACACCGCATTTCGCTGCCACCTTTGCGGCAGAGCCTATACCAGGGCTGTCACCTACAAAAGGATATGCACCTGCCTCTTTTAAAACTCTTATTACTGCTCTGACAACGGAAGGATGTGTGGTTACCGCAGCATCGGGCGAAGATGCAGAAAGGAGGTTGGGCTTTACGAGTATCTTCTCACCACTCTTTATAAATGCAGAAATGCCGCCAAGAAGGTCTATATTTTTTTTAACAATGCTATAGACTTCATCTGTTTTGTAAGTGCTGCATTTTCCTATAGCAACCTTTGGGGACATGGTTAGACAATTCAGAATTCAAAAATCAAAATTAAAATGCAAAATCAGATGAAAATCTTGTCAGCATTTGCGGCTGCCTGTCCTACCGGCAAACCGTCTGGGCGGGAGGCTTTTAGAGGCAACGGGTTTGCAGGTGGGGCAGGCAGCCGCAAAAAAGTATCTTCAGAATAACTACTTTATCTCATCCAGTTTTTTCTTCGCTATAGATGCCTCTTCTGTATCAGGATACCTTGATTTCACACGCTCCAGAAGGAGTCTTGCCTCTGTCTTATTGCCGAGTTCATAAAAAGCCATCCCCTGTTTGACCATAGCAGCAGCAGTCTTGTCCCCTTTCGGGTACTTCTTTATAACCTCATTAAATTCCAGCACTGCCCTTTCATATTCCTTTTGCGCATAATATGCCTCACCTATCCAGTACTGGGCATTGTCTGCAAGGTCGTGCTCGGGGAAGAGATTTATAAACTTCCTGAAATTACCTATTGCGCTGCTATAATCCTTTTCTTTTATCTGCTGAAACCCCTGTGAGTACAATACCTCTGGCTTTGGAGGTTCTGATGGAGGAGGTTCTTCCTTCTTCTCTTCTTTTAACTCTGCTTTTGCCTCTTCTTTTACACCAGTTTCTTTTAAATCAGTCTTCGCCTCCTCTTTTACACCCTTCTTAACGGCATCCAGTATTGCCTCCTTCTGTTCCTGCATCCCTTTTTCAAGGAGGGCAATTTTATCATTAATGCCTTTAACCCTTTCTATATTCAAATTCATCTGCTTTTCAAGTGCTGCAATAGATGACTCAAGCCTTACGAACTTATCAGACACATCCTTCTTATCAGCGGTCTTTGCCTGAAGGGATTCCATCGCCTCCTTTGCCTTCTGTGCCTCAAACTTGCTCTCTTCAAACCTCCCTCTCAAAAAAGCCATCTCATCCTTTATCCTGTCAAGGGTTGCAGATATATCTGCTTTATCCCTCCTTAACACGTCAGAAATGCTGCCTATCTCCCTGCTCTGGAGTTCAATCCCTTTCTTAATCTCTGAAACCTCATTTTCTATTCGCCTGTTTTTTGCCTTTAATTCTTCGGCAGTAAGTGAGTTTGCCCTAGCCTGGTTATCTAGTTCTTTCTTTATACTGGCAATATCCTTCTGCATCTCCTCCTGTTCATAGGTAAGAAGGGAGGCAGTACAGCCAGGAAGGAACAAAGAGAAAGTGGACAGCAGGCAGAAAAAGAAAAAAGAATGTATCTTTATTTTATTTATGTTCATTAAAAACCAGAGAAAATGCGGTTAAATAATCAGGTCAGGGGACTGATGTACCAAAACACACCCGCCCCTGACCATAAACTTTGATAAATACTATCTCGCTACAACAAACTCAGCCCTTCTGTTCTTTGACCAGCAATCTTCACCGTGTGCTGAACAGGCAGATTTTTCTTCTCCATAACTCACTGTTGAAACACGGCTTGCATCAACCCCGAGATTAACAAGGTATTTATTTGCACTCTGTGCCCTTCTGTCGCCAAGTGCAATATTATACTCGTTGCTTCCGCGCTCATCGCAATGCCCCTCTATCTTTACCTTTACCGCAGAGTTCTTCTTCAGCCACGCAGCGTTCTTTTCAAGGAATGACTTCATATCATCCCTTATAAAAGACCTGTCAAATTCAAAGTAGATTGTATATAATTTTCCTTCCTTCTCAACAAGCGCGGTCAATTCGTCCTTCGCCATAACAGGTTCACTTTTAACAGGTTCTGCCTTTACCATCTTTTCAGCACTTCCCTCAGCCATAGGGGAACTCCCTGCCTTATTCTCTTTCTCAACCTTTGAAGTCATAACAGGTTCAGATTTAACAGGTTCTGTCATTTTCATCTTTTCCAAATCCGATGCTGCCAGCTGAGAACTGCCTGAAGAATATTTGTGCTTGTCTGCTTCTGCCCCAGCCCCTTCCTGCGTCTGGGCAATCCCTCCAGCCCCTTCTTCCTTGACAACCTTTTTGGAGCACCCGTATGACGCAAGGCTTAAGGCAATAAATAATACCCCTGTAATCACCATTAAACGTTTCATCTTAATATCCTCCTTTTTATTTATTAATTCATCTTAAATTAAACACACGGCTTTGTTCCGAAAATATCTTTTTGCCTTAAAATAAGTTGCGGTCCTTCCCTGCACCTTTCAATCAGAAGGTAATTACCTTTAAACCATTCCGCAGGCATATTATAGGAAACCATAAAACTATACCACCCTGTCTTATTCTTCTATCTTTGAAATGGAGACCATGCAGGCTCCATCTGCCTCATTGTATCTCTTGTTACCTTCCTCTGAATACCGCCTCCGTCTGCCCTCATTATATATACAGCCCTTCCTTCCCTCGTGGAACTAAACACTATGTATCTACCGTTAGGAGACCATGAAGGGTTTTCATTATTACCTGAATTTGAAGTGAGTTTAATCTGCTCACCCCCGTCAGTATTCATAATCCATATATCAAAACTACCCCCGTCAAGTCTGGCAAATGCAATTTTATCACCTTTTGGTGACCATGCAGGTGATGCATTATATTTCCCATCAAAAGTCAGGCGGGTCATATTTGTACCATCAGAATTTACCACATAAATATGAGGATTGCCAGAAATATCAGATACAAATGCAATTTTTTTTCCATCAGGCGAAAATGTGGGCGAGACATCAATCCCTGAATTATTTGTAATCCTCCTCATCTCCTTTGTTTCAAGGTTCAATACATAGAGTTCAGGGTTGCCGTCCTTGCTCAACGTCATTGCTATTTCTTTGCCGTTTGGCGACCATCTCGCCCCTATATTTATACCATCGTATGCTGCTATGCGGAATTCCTTCCCGCTGTACAATTCAAAAAGGTATATATACGGCTGCCCCTCCTTATATGAAGTATACAGGATGCTCCTGCCGTCAGGCGACCAGTATGGTGAAATGTTTATTGACCTGTTATGCGTGACCTGTTTTACATTATAGCCGTCATAATCAGATAAGTATATCTCCTTATTCCCTGCTGCATCTGAAACAAAAAGGAGTTTTGTGTCAAAGATACCTTTCTCACCTGTGAGTGATTCAATTACATCGTTGGCGAACCTGTGCATTATCCTTCTTACATCCTCCGCCTTGCCAACATACCTCTGGGCAATTATTGTCCTCTCAAGTATAACATCAAAAAGCCTTATCTCAACTATAAGGTCATTTCCCTTTAAAATTATGCCGCCTTTTACCAGTCCTTCTGCTCCTACAACACTCCAGTCCTTAAAGTTTATCTCCTTCTCAGTAAGTTTTAATTTCGTCGAGTCTTCTATGTAGGATTTTCTGTCAAGTATATCAAAAAAACCTGAATAGGTGAGGTCGCTGACAAGAATATCATTCATAATCCCTGCCAACTGCCCTGAGGTGTCATTGCCTTCCACAACTTTAAAATCAGGGATTGCCACCGGAAACCTCTTTGAAACAGGTGATGTTATGTCTATATACACCCTCGCATGGACAAAATCAGAAATCAGAATTATCTGCAATGCAGCGATAAGCAGAAAATTTTTCCTGAGTATCATTCCCCTTCACATCCTCCGGAACAAAATCTAAAACCAACACCTTCTGAAGAAAATCTCTCTGCCACCCCATCAGGCGGCGGAGGGAAGGGTACTGATTTCTCAATAGCCCTTACTAAAGATTTATCAAATGCCGTATTGCCTGATGGTTCTTCTAACCACTTTTCTATTAATCCGCCTGACCTATTTATCTTTACAACTATCACTATCTTCAAATCCTTCCTATATTCGTTTGGAAATATCCAATTAGATGTTATCAGCTCTGCAAGTCTAAAATAATATGCCTTTTCTTCCAATTCTATAAGTTCTCTGGTAATCATCCCTGCAGGTTTGCTGTCAGCGGTATTAGACTTTGATTCAATATGCTTAAGCGGGGGGCTTATTTTTACCATTCCTCTTACTATAGCCTCCCTCTTCTCTATATCCTTTTTCAGTTCATCTATCCTTCTCTGTATCACTGCACCTGTCTCAATCTCCTTTATCCTCTCCTGGACGGTCTTCTCCTCCTGTTCCTCCTTTTTCACCTTCTCTGCAAGTTTACTAACAGCGATATCAATATCACGGGTATCTTCTTTAATAACATCTTTTTTAACCTTTTCCTTTATGGGGATTGCCTTCTCCACACTGGTTTTCTTTGCAGTTTCAGTCTTCTTTGTTGTATCCGCATCAGATTTGATTATTGGTTTTGATTCTTCCACTCCCTGCTTAATATCTGCAGGGACATGCTTTACAATCTTATCCTCTGCAATTTCGTCAGGCTTTACAACTTTTTTAACAGGCTTTTCAGGGGAATGTCCTATAAGGTCAACTGTATAAACAGGGGTTATAAACTTTTTCGCAGGTACAAGTGTCAGCAGATACAAGGTGCCGCCTATCACCATAACATGGATGACTGCAGAAAACGTAACAAACCTCGGGAGGTTGTCCAGTCCTTTATAAGGATATATCATCTTATCTCTCTGTTTCAGGAGGCTCAGTCATCATCCCTACCCTTTCTATACCTGCCCTCCTTATCTCTGCCATTGTCTTTACAACATAACCGTAAGGCACCTCCCTGTCCGCCCTGAGCAGAACAATCTTTTCTCTTTTCCTTTTATATATTGCCCCGAGTTTATCCTTCAACTCAGATAGAACCATCCTGTTCTTATTGACAAATATACTTCCTGCCTTATCAATGGTTATTATTATCGGCTCATCCCCTGAAAGAAGCAGCGCCGATGTCTCCACCTTCGGAAGTTTCACATCCATACCCTCCTGGAGCATTGGCGCAGTTACCATAAATATTATTAAAAGGACCAGCATTACATCTACAAAGGGTGTAACATTTATCTGCGACAGGACTGTCCTGTTTTTACCGTTGGTAATCATAGAAATTAATGCGCTCTTTTGTGTCCTTTTAAAAAATGCCTTTCTACAATGTTCAGGAAGTCGGTCATAAAGTTTTCCATCTCCACCGCCATGCGGTTTATCCTCGTTACATAATGGTTATATGCAACGACAGCAGGTATGGCGGTAAAGAGACCCACTGCTGTCGCAATAAGAGCCTCTGATATGCCTGGTGCAACGACTGCAATGTTTGCTGAACCCTTTATGCCAATGTGCCTGAACGAATCCATTATGCCCCATACCGTGCCGAAAAGACCTATAAACGGCGTTGTGTTGCCTGTTGTTGCGAGGAATGGGACTGCTGTTTCCATCCTGGCAATTTCCCTGTTCATCACCTTTTTGAGTGTGCGCTCTATTGCCTCACCCTCTGTAATTTCAAATGAGAGGGGCGCGGCACTGTCAGATGCCTGGACACCACCCTCCTCTGTCTTTTTCATGGTGCCGAGTTCAACATAACCTGCTATAAACATCTTTGCAAAAGGGGAATTGTTATATTTTTTTGCAATATCAAATATAGGACCGAACTGTTTTTTCCCCCAGAAATATTCAAGGAATGTATTCGATTCCCTTTCCATCCTCCTGAAGAATACATACCGTGAAAATATTATTGCCCACGATACTATAGAGAAAAAGAACAGTATAATCAGGACGAATTTTACCATCAGCCCTGCACTCATTACCATTCCGAGAAGTGTATCATGCAGGTTTGTCCCCAGGTTCTCAACACTCAAGACTTTATCCATCTTCATTCTCCTGTCAGAAAAGTATTGTGCTTCTTCTCCTTACCTATAGTTGTTGTTGGTCCGTGTCCGGGATAGACCACAACACTGTCACCAAGCGGCAGGAGTTTATTCTTTATTGACGAAATCAACTGTTCAAGCGATCCACCGGGGAAATCAGTCCTGCCTACCGAGCCTGCGAATAATGTGTCCCCTGTAAAGAGTACATTATCAAGAAAAAGGGAAACCCCACCTTTAGTATGGCCGGGTGTATGTATGACTTTTATCTCCAGCCTCCCGACCCTGATTATATCACCTTCGTTTAAGAACATATCAGGCTTTGGAGGGGTCTCTGAACTTATACCGAAGAACGTTGCATGCGATGCAGCCTCATCAAAAAGGGAAACATCATCTTTATGTATTGCGATACTGGCGCCGGTCTTTTGCTTCAGTAACTCATTACCTCCTGTATGGTCAAAGTGACCGTGAGTATTTATAATATACCTGATTTGAAGACCCACTTTTTTTATTGCACCATATATCACATCAGCATCGCCGCCAGGGTCAATGCACACAGCATCTTTTATTATATCATCTCCGACCAGATAACAGTTTACATCCAGCGGACCAACTACAAGTTGTTCTAAAATCATCCTGTTATAAAATCCCTTCCTGCCTTCATAATCCGTTCGAGGTTTTCTTTGCTTCTTGCTTCGCCGTACAGCCTTACAAGGGGCTCTGTGCCTGACCCCCTCATCAGGAGCCATGAACCCCCTGCCAAGAATATCTTGATGCCGCCGTCTTCTGCTGTCCTCATATTATTAACAGCAAAACCTGCAAACAACGTCGGCGGCTCTTTCATCTTTACAGACAGATTCCCCATCGCTGAAACATCAATCTCAATATTTTCCCGCGCTGAAACAAACCTCCCAACACTTTTGTACAAGTCTTCAAGGAGTCCCCCTATGGTCTTCCCTTCAACAGCGACCATCTCTGCAACAAGGAGACATGCAAGTATCCCGTCCTTTTCAGGCACATGCCCCTTTATTGACAGACCTGCACTCTCTTCACCGCCTATAATTATCTTATCCTCTTTTATGAGTTCGCCTATGTATTTGAAGCCGACAGGCGTTTCATAGACATTGATATTATGTTTTTCAGCGACAGCGTCTATAAGGTGGGTTGTGGCAATGCTCCGTGCAGCCCCTCCGCGCAGCCCTTTAACACGTACAAGGTAATCAAGGAGGAGCGCTATGATATAGTTCGGTTCAATATATCTCCCGTCGGCATCTATGACGCCGAACCTGTCTGCATCACCGTCAACCGCCAGTCCAAGGTTATATCCACCGCTTTTAACAACTTGAGCGAGTTCTGCAAGGTTTTTTTCAGACGGGTCAGGTGCTTTCCCGCCGAACCATGGGTCATATCTATTGTGGAGAACTTTTATCTCACAGCCCGCTGATTCAAACGCCTTGTCCAGATAGCCGATACCTGCACCGTAAAGAAGATCAGCAGCAATCTTGAGCCCTGCCTTCCTTATTGAAGACATATCTATCTTTTCTTCAAGTGCCTGCATATAAAACTCATGAGACTCTATCTCTTCACACAGACCATTATCTATTGCTTCTTCCAGTGGAACCCTGCAGTATGCAGTACCTTTCTCAAGCATCTTGTTTGCCAGTATTTCAACCTCCCTTGTTGCCTGTGGAAGGGCTGGCCCGCCCCATGATGAAGAAAATTTTAAGCCATTGTATTCAGGCGGATTATGGCTCGCTGTAAAATTTATAGCGCCGCCTGCCTTTCTTCTTAATATTTCAAGCGAGATGACAGGCGTGGGCGTCGGCCCCTTGGTTAAATATGATTTAATGCCGTTCCCCAGCAAAATAGACACAGCCTCTCTTGCAAACCTCTCGCCTAAAAAACGGCTGTCATAACCCACGACAACACCCTTTTCAGATTCTTTTGTGTCTTTTAGATAATCTGCTATTGCCTGAGTTACAATCCTTACATTCTCAAATGTAAAATCCTCTGCAATGATGCCCCGCCAGCCGGATGTGCCGAATTTGATTTTGCTCAAAATGCCTCCAAATAATAAATTTTCAAATTTTGACAAATGTTAAACTTTTCTTTTTTTTAACACCTTATTTTTTCTCTTTTGATTTGGTTGTCTTAATCTTAAATATCGGCTCTTTTTTTCTTTGACAATTTCTTGAGATTTGGTCAATTGAGATTCTTCTTGTGCCGCATATCTGGTCGGACTAAATAAATTAGGCTGGACTGTATTTTGTTTGTATAATTTGCTATTCTTCCCATGCTTGCCGGTAAATTCGCCCCTTTCCTTTCTCTCTTTAAAAGTCTTTTCTACAATATGCTTTGCCATCTCTTCATTTGCTAATCTTATTTCTGCCTTATAATTTTTTATTCTATTATCAGCAAATTTAATATATTCATCTGACATTTCTATGCCTATAAAATCATGCCCTAATATTTTCGCTGCCGCTAATGTCGTGCCGCTTCCGCAGTAAGGATCAATTATTACCCCTTTTTTCTCATCCATAATTGAATAAATCGCTCTAATTGGCAATGCCAGTGGAAAAGGGGCAGGATGAGGAACTTTCCGTTCTGGTGAAAATCGCCAGATTGAGGTTAATAAAGCATGCTTTGATTTTAATTCTTCGCCAATAAGTTTTGTTCCATTAGGTTTATATAGCCAATATATCCTTTCTTCTACCTGCCAGAATCTCCAACCCCTTATGTTTGCTGCAATCATCCTGTCCCAGACTATTTCCTGTTTAATTGTCCATTTGGTTTTTCTTAGCCAATCCATCGGGTGGAGCATTTCTCCTCTTTCCCATCTAAGTTTATGGTTATAGAAAAATGAACCGCCCGGATTGGTAACTCTAAAAAGTTCATTTAAAACTTCTATTTGAGTTTTTTGATATAAATCTTCAGGTAACTTATCCGTTGCACCGGAATATTTTACATTTGCAACTAACCACCCTTTTTTGTCTTCGCCTTTATTATAGGGCGGCGATGTCACACCCACGTCAACAGTTTCGTCAGGTAAAGTTTTTAGAACAGTCAAAGCATCGCCGTGAAGTATTTTGTTTAAATAGTTATCCGATTTCACTTTGCTTGTCCCTCTAAAAACCTGTAAAAATCTTTAACCATGCATGGTTCATATTTTACCAATTCATCTATATTTAAAAGGTAAACAATTTTGAGATTTTGACTTTCAATAAAATTCTTGTAGTCAAAGTCTGCGCTCCTTAAAAATTGTCCTTTTGTGCTTTCACTTCCTTTTAATTTCTTCTGCCATTTTTGTATTTTTATTTCTAAATTTTTTATAAAATCTGGAGATGTAAAAGGAAACTCAATGATATAAATAAGTTTACCATCTACAAAGCCGCTTACTAACATATTCAAACCTTTTTCCTGTTTATCTTTTTCTAGTCTTGCAGGTGTATAATCAGTAAAATTTCCTCCTCCGTTTAATTTTGAAGGACTCGTTTTTCTTTCGCCTCTTTTATATTTTTCAAATTCCTCTGTGTCAAAGTTTTTTGGTTTGGCTTCACATTTTAGAGTTTTCCCTTGGGTATATGCGTCTTGCTTAAAACCATTATAGCCTATCTTTCCTATTTTATGCTCATATCCTGCAAAAGTAACTGTTATAAATTCTCTTATTGTTGATGAGTTCTTATCGTTTATATACATCGTCAACAAATCTACTAACATTCCAATAAGGGTATCTTTTGATTTCCCTATCAAATAATTACTCAATTCCTTATGAGTGCCTGTTGAATATATCTTTATTATGTTTGCCAAATCTTGGTTCATATTATCATCTCGTTATAGTTAAATTTCTCAATTCACGCTCAAAAATGTCACAGATGCAAGGCGGAACAAGCCCCCGACAGATTCAATCGGGGGGGAGGCATACTTTTATAGTATGTTGAGCGAAGAAGCCGCAGCGACAACGCACGGGGCACCCAGCCGAAGGCTGGGTCGGGGCATTTTTCAGCGTGAACAGTTTCACTTCTGCCATTCCTCTATCTTATTAACATAAGTCTTTATAATCTCTTCTGCCCTTTCTTTTGTTGATGCCTCTGAAACAAGGTAGAAGTATGCATGGTCCTGACTTGGATACGCAACAATCCAGTCTTTATCGAAGAATATCTTTATGCCGTCAATAAGCTGCACATCTTTCCCTTGAGAATCTTCCATCAGATTTCTCATTATCATGCCCTTCTTTTCCCATGAGCATGAAACCTTTTCCTTTACCATAAAACTTGGAGGTATCTCCCTTGCTAGTCCATGAAGTCTTACCCCTTTTTTTGCCATCATCTCCAGCAGTTTTACTATTGCAAACATGCCGTCAAACACCGGCTGGAATGCAGGAAATATAAACCCGCCTGTCTGCTCACCTGCGAATACGACACCATTCTCTGCTGCGGCATCCATCATGCTCCTGACAGATGTTTTTGTCCTCTTAACAACAAAGCCA
>MGPS01000014.1:31383-31525 GCA_001797495.1 Deltaproteobacteria bacterium GWC2_42_11 | reverse complement strand
ACTGGACCGCACATATGAACTCTATCAGGAAACAGGCAGAAAACTTCCTGTCGCCAATTTTGCAAATATCCTTCTTGCGATAATTGCCCCATCTGCCCGAAGGCTCATGTGCGATATTTCTCCATGCGGCGGCGGGAGATGT
>MGPS01000014.1:24678-31242 GCA_001797495.1 Deltaproteobacteria bacterium GWC2_42_11 | reverse complement strand
AAGGTGGAGGAGATTGAACCGTGCAAACGGTGCGCAATAAAGCATTTCTGCGGCTCGCCGTGTCCTGCTGAGGCGCATGAGATGAACGGCGGCATGGAAAAGATAGGCGCATTCTGCGGGTTTTATGAAGAGCAGGCAAGATATGCGTTCAGGGCTATTGCTGACGGAAGGCATGAAGCATATCTATGGGACGGATGGGACAAAGGCACAAAGATGAGTTTAAGAGTTGAGAGTTAAGGAGTTACTGTGCCAGTTTCCACTCCAACTGCGATTTACCTACCGCGCCTGTAATCGTAAGTTTAATAGATTTTGAGGTAGTGGAAGGGAATGGTTCCTGTCCCATCGGCAGGTACTTAGGAAATTTTACAGTATAGCCATAACTCCACAGGTCCATATGCGGGAAAAATTCCCTGACAAGGGGATTGTTTTCTTCAACCCTTGTTATTTCAATAGGCAAAACCCTGTCGCCCTTTTCATCTTCAAGATATATACTCCAGATGGAGTCTTTTTTATCAAAGTCATTCCATTTTAGTTCAGGAGTATATACACTTAAGAAAAATTCATTAATCCTTTCATCAAGTTCTTTTTCGCTTTTAAGAATGGATGCCTTCTGTGAATCATCCAACATATATCTCCTTGCATATTCGTCCACATACGCCTCTCTCCACTGCCATGACTTATATGTAGCATATACATAAAGTTTTGTCTCAAGGTTGTCATAGACCTTCTGGCTTTTTGTCCATTTATTCAGTATAATAAAATAATCCCTTGTCGGTTTCTTTATAACCTCCTTATTTTTTGAGGCACAGCCTGTGAAGATAGTGAACAGTAAACAGCAGACAGTTATGAGTAAAAAAGACTTTGTCTGATGCTTTGACTCCTGACTCCAGACCCATGACCCATGACCCATGACCCCTTCTTTTCTTTTACGCACCTTATCCTCCCAGAATATCTTCTTTGGTAAATATTGACTCAAACCTGTAACCTGCTGACCTTATCGCATCAGCACCCCCCTCGCTCCTGTCAACCATAGCAAATATATTTGAAACCTTCAAGCCTTCTTCCTCAGCCCTCTTTGCAGCCTTTATGGATGATGCGCCTGTCGTAACAACATCCTCAACAATAACTGCATTAGCCCCGTTTCTTATATTTTTTTTGCCTTCTATCCACAGACCCATGCCATATTTTTTCGGTTCTTTCCTTATTATAAAAGCAGGGATAGGGTCGTTTTCAAGATGACTTATTACAGATACTGCTGCTGCTATCGGGTCAGCGCCCATTGTCGGACCTCCAACCGCATCTATTCTAATCCCTGTTTTTTTAATCATATCATAGAATATCCTGCCGACAAGATACGCACCTTCAGGATGCAGGGTTGTCTGCCTGCAATCTATATAAAAATCGCTCTTCCTGCCTGAGGCAAGTATAACATCCTTCTTTTCATAGGACTTTTCTCTTATGATTTGAAGGAGACGCTCTCTGATTTTCTGTAATTCTGCATTGTTCATCGTTTATCTCCATCCATATTGTCATTTATTACCGAATAAAGCCATCTGGGCTTCCCTTCTCTCCAGCGGGAACTCTACAGGATATTTACCGGTAAAACATGCATCGCAGAAACTGCTGCTTGCACCGGATACAGCCTTATAAACCCCCTCAACGCTCAAATATCCGATTGTATCAGATGTTATGTAGGTATTTATGTCATTGGTTGTGTGGGATGAGGCAATGAGTTCCTGACTCGTTGGTGTATCTATGCCGTAGAAACATGGACATATCGTCGGCGGAGAACTGATCCTCATATGCACCTCTTTTGCACCTGCATCCCTTATCATCTTAACTATCTTCCTGCTGGTTGTGCCGCGGACAATTGAATCGTCTATAACAACAACCCTCTTGTTTTTAAGGAGTTCCCTGACAGCATTCAGTTTTATCTTAACACCAAAATGTCTAATAGAGTCCTTCGGCTCTATGAATGTCCTGCCGACATAATGACTCCTTATAAGTCCCATTTCAAACGGTATTTTAGACTCCTCTGCAAAACCTATGGAGGCAGGCACACCCGAGTCAGGCACAGGTATAACAACATCTGCCTTTGCAGGACATTCCCTCGCCAGTTCCCTTCCGAGATTTTTTCTAATCTTGTACACATTTGCGCCGAATATATTACTGTCAGGCCTTGCAAAATATATGAACTCAAACACGCATGGTGTTAGATTTGTCTTTTCAAAAGGCTTAAACGACTTTATACCGTCCTTGTCAATAAGCACAATCTCACCGGGCTCTATGTCTCTTATATAATCAGCCTCTATTAAATCAAATGCACAGGTCTCTGATGCAACAACCCATGAGTCTCTTAACCTCCCCAATGCAAGGGGTCTGAAACCATGCGGATCCCTTGCTGCAATCATCCTGGTCTCTGTAAGGAAAACCAGCGAATACGACCCCATAAGAGACTTCAGTGCATCAACCAGCCTGTCTAAAAGCGAATTGTATTTTGATGTTGCGAGAAGGTGGATTATTATTTCTGTATCCATGCTTGACTGGAATATAGAGCCGTATGCCTCAAGTTCAGCCCGAAGTAAACCTGCATTTACAATATTGCCATTGTGTGCAACTGCAATGGCACCTCTTGAGTAATTAACAACAAACGGCTGTGCATTCTTTAAATGGCTTTCACCTGTCGTCGAATACCTCACATGCCCTATTGCCGAAATACCCGGAAGTTTTTTAAGGACATCCTCCTTGAATATATCTGCAACAAGCCCCATTGCCTTATGGGAGTGGAGCATCTCACCACCATCTGAAGAGACAATACCGGCGCTCTCCTGCCCCCTGTGCTGAAGTGCATGTAAGCCGAGGTATGTAAGGTTGGCTGCTTCAGGATGATTATAGATGCCGAAGATGCCGCATTCGTCTTTGTATTTGTCCTTAGAATTGTAATCTTTCATTTTTAGTCCACCAATCCTTCATTTCCTCAAACTAAACTTTCCCTTCAATTTTTCTGCATCAGGGCTTATACTGGGGCTCTGCTGGACATTGAGAGTTTTTGCCTCGTCTTCAACCAAAGGCTTTATATATTCGTAAATCTCCGCAATATTTTTCTTTCCATCTTTTAATGCCTTGAGGAAATAATATGTAAACACCCCATGCCCTTTTTCAAGCGATGATGTGCTTATCTGTGTGCCTTGTGTTGCAGAAAGGACTGCCATGTTTGACGGAATAGATAAAGCAGTCGTGGTCATCACCAAAGGCCTTGCGCCTTTTGCAAGAACACTTCGCCCCCCAGCGCCTGAAAAGCATGAGTCAAGAATAACCGTTACCTCTGCAACCTGAAGTTTTCCGAGGCTGTCATAAAGACTTTTAAGCGGATAACCCGTATCAGAGAGATAATTTGGGTCTCCATCAAACGGCACAATATAAGCATCACCTGTTTTTGGCTCTGGCGCCCCGTGCCCTGAATAATAGATAAACACTCTGCTGTCAGGCTTTGCCTTATTCGGAAGCCATGTCTTTATGATCTTTTCAATGGCAGATTTAGTTGCCCTTTCTTCCAAAAGCAGCTCTATGTTTCTCGGCTTAAAGCCCATTGCCTTTGCATAATCACCTACAAGCTTTGCATCGTCATAGGAATAATCCGATTTTGGAAGCCCTTGATACCCTTCTATACCGATGATGACTGCGAGGTCATTGTCAGTCATGATTTTTTCTGTTTGGCTGAAGGCTGGTCTGTCTATGTCTGATTGTATGATTGTTTTTTTCTCCTCTTTTTGCGTCTTAGCGCCTTCAACAGCAGCCTGCACAATTGTTGTAAGGTCTTCTTTAGTTAAACCTGTAGAAACATTAGTTTTGGGCTCTACCTGCTTGGGCTTAAGTCTATTTAACGTTTCAACGCCTAAATTGGCCTTATTATATGCTTCTCTATTGGCAGGAATGCTTAAGTGTGGCAGATTATCCGATGCTAGTTCTTTTAGCCCATATATTGCTAAATCCAAATCCGCACCTTTATTTAATAATATCTTAGCAGTCTCCAGTTGACCGTTATATACCGCAAAACTTAATGCGGTTAAATTCCCAAATCTCTCATTAGAATCGTATCCTTTTTCCAGAAGTCGTTTCATTATATCATTACATCCGCCGCCGGCAGCGTAGTACAATAATAATGGACATTGACCACCTTTATTAAGCACCTCATAAGCATTGTCAATCAAGATTCTGTATATTTCACTTCTGCATGTATAACCGCCATCAAACGCCCACATATATGGTGTGAGTCCATACTCCCCTTTTTCACACGCATTAGCACCCTTAGCCAGTAAGTCTTTAACAGTATTTATGTCGCCTTTTGCTGCTGCCGTACTTAAAGGCGTCTTTGACACATACGGCACACAGCCATTAATGAAGCTGAATGCTGTAAGGATTAGCACCGAGCAAAAAATCCTTCTCATCCCCCACCTCCATAACTCATGAAACATTCATGAGGCTTTGGTTTGCAAAAGGTAATAAAAATCGGTAGTCGCACCCTTTATGGGTGCGTTTGCTCAGGCATAAAGCCTGCGGCTACCATTACTCGTGGTGGCAGGAGTTACCTCCTGCCACTGCTATTTGCCATCAGGCGGAAACTCCTGACGGCACAACAATATCTTCTGCAGGATTTTTTTCTTTGTGCGCTATAAGACTCTCAATATAAAGTCTGATTGCATCCCTGATATTTTCTATTGCCTCATCATAAGAATCCCCCTGTGCATGACAACCCGGCAGCGCAGGACAAAAAGCATGATAACCTCCATCTTCTTCTCTATCCAACACTATTGTATAGACAAATTCTTTCATATTGTTTCACCTCCTGCCTTATTTTATCATTTCTTCCGCTTCAATCCTTCAAAAAATACCTTCTGCGGCTTATCATTAAGACTTAACCCCTTTGCCTTTGCTTCCTTTTTAACCATCGCTTCAATCTCATCAGGTATGCTCCTCAAGGCAATCTGTTTCAATTTATCACCCTTTGACTCAAAAGCGATTTATTATGACTCTATTATTGTAGCAATATAACAATGCGTCAAGAACACACATTTTATTTTAGCAGATTTTCCAGCGCATTTTTCCACGCTTCCTTTAATTCTTTGACAGGCATATCAATCAACCCATTTATCTTTAATCTATCTCCGCCGACTCTTCCAAGAACACTTACAGGCACACTGTATTTTGCAATATCCATAAATTTATTCAAATCCTTTTCATTCATGCTTAAAATAATCCTTGATTGGCTTTCACCAAATAAAAATGCATCGTTTCTTGCCCCTTGCCCCTTGCCCCTTGCCCCTATCTTAATCTCTGCGCCAATTGTTTTGTCAGGATTTGATATACAGCATTCTGCCAATGCAACTGCAAGCCCGCCGTCTGAACAGTCATGTGCTGATTTTATTATGCCTTTCTGGATTGCCTGAAGGCATGTATCCTGCACCATTTTTTCAATATCTAAATCAATATCTGGAGGTTTCCCTTTATCAAGATTATGGATAACCTTCAGATACTCACTTCCGCCAAGTTCCTCTTTTGTCTCACCAATTAAAACTATTACATCACCTTCTCTTTTAAACCACTGGGTTGTATGAAGGTTTACATCCTCAAGGAGTCCAATCATTCCAACAGTAGGTGTCGGATATACTGCATTTCCTGAAGTCTCGTTGTAAAAACTAACATTGCCGCTTATAACAGGTATTTCAAATTTCAGACATGCTTCTCTCATTCCAAGTATCGCCTGTTCAAACTGCCACATAATCTCCGGCCTTTCAGGATTGCCGAAATTGAGGCAGTCTGTAAGTGCTATGGGTTTTGCACCTGAACACACGAGGTTCCGTGCCGCCTCTGCAACAGCAATAGCGCCGCCTGTAAAGGGGTCAAGCCAGCAATAACGGCTGTTGCAGTCGGTAGTCATGGCCAACGCCTTTTTTGTGCCTTTGATTCTTACTACAGCAGCATCAGAACCCGGCAGAACAACTGTATCTGTCCTTACCATGTGGTCATATTGTCTGTATACCCATTCCTTACTTGCTATATTAGGAGATGATAGTAGTTTCCGCAATACATCATTATAATCAGATAGGATAGGGATTTCATTCAAGTCCAGTTTCTGAACATCATCCTGCCATTTTGGTCTTTCAATAAGTCTATTATACCGCGGTGCATTATCTGTCAAAGGTTTTACAGGAAGTTCAGCAGCAGTTTTATCCCCTTCCTTTATCCTTATCAAACCATCATCAATAACCTTGCCAATGATAACTGCGTCCAGATCCCATTTATGAAAAATCTCCTTTACCTTTTCCTCACACCCTTTATGGACAACCATCAGCATCCTTTCCTGAGATTCAGAAAGCATAACCTCATAAGAAGTCATGCCCTGTTCCCTTCTTGGGACAAGGAGTGTATCTATCTCAATACCTGTGCTGCCTCTGGATGCCATCTCTACAGATGAAGATGTAAGCCCCGCAGCGCCCATGTCCTGAATACCTACAATATAATCTGTTTCAAATGCCTCAAGACATGCCTCCAGCAGAAGTTTCT
>MGPS01000014.1:0-24649 GCA_001797495.1 Deltaproteobacteria bacterium GWC2_42_11 | reverse complement strand
GGTCTTCTTTCTTCGCCGCCCTTGCCGAATACATCTGATGCCATTGTTGCGCCGTGTATGCCGTCCCTGCCTGTCTTTGAGCCGACATACATTACAGGATTTCCAACACCCTTTGCCACTCCCTTAAATATCTTATCCTTATTCATTATGCCGACTGTCATTGCATTAATAAGACAGTTTCCATTATATGACTCATGGAAATATACCTCGCCCCCGACTGTTGGAACGCCAACACAATTCCCATAACCTGCTATGCCTGCAACAACGCCGTTTACCAGATGCCTTGTCTTTGGATGTTCAAATGAACCAAATCTTAAAGAATTTAGATTTGCAATCGGTCTTGCACCCATTGTGAATATGTCCCTTAAAATCCCCCCTACACCTGTTGCAGCACCCTGATACGGCTCTATGTATGAAGGGTGGTTGTGTGATTCCATTTTGAATGCTATTGCCAGACCGTTTCCAATATCAACAATCCCTGCATTCTCACCAGGACCTTGCAATACATATTTACCTGTTGTCGGAAAATTTTTTAAATGGACTTTAGAGGATTTGTATGAGCAGTGCTCACTCCACATTACAGAGAATATGCCAAGTTCCAGAAGATTCGGCTCTCTCCCGAGTATCTCAAGAATCTTTTTATATTCGTCTTCTGAAATCCCGTGCTGGTTGATTATGTCTTTAGTAATATTTGCACTCTTCATCTGCTATCCCTGAAATACCCCCATATCCCTGTATTTCTTACACCTGTTTTCGACCAATTTTTCCTTTGGCACAGCCTTTAATTCCGCCAGATTCTTTTTAATTACATTCTTTAAAATCTTTGCCATACCTTCGGGGTCTCTGTGTGCTCCACCAAGGGGCTCCCTGACAACAGCATCAATTACTTTAAGTTCAAGGAGGTCTTTTGAAGTTAGTTTCATTATGCTCGCAGCAGTTTCAGCCTTTGTCCCGTCCTTCCAGAGAATTGCTGCACATCCTTCAGGAGATATAACAGAGTAGATAGAATATTCCAGCATAATAACCCTGTCGCCAACACCAATTGCAAGCGCACCACCGCTCCCACCCTCACCTATCACAACAACAACTATCGGAATCTTCAATCGGGACATAACCATCAGATTTTTCGCTATTGCCTCTGCCTGCCCCCTCTCCTCAGCACCTATGCCAGGAAATGCACCGGGTGTATCTATAAATGTAATGATGGGTTTGTCAAACCGTTCTGCCATGCTCATAAGCCTGAGCGCCTTTCTGTAACCTTCTGGATTAGGCATGCCAAAGTTCCTTAATATCTTTTCCTTTGTTGTTCTGCCTTTTTGATGACCGATTACCATGACGGGTTCATTATCAAATCTCGCAAAACCGCCGACCATTGCAGGGTCATCCCTGAAATTCCTGTCACCGTGAAGTTCTATGAAATCTTCAAAGATGTTTGCAATATAATCGAGCGAATAAGGTCTGTGAGGGTGCCTTGCGAGTTGTGCAATCTGCCATGGGGTAAGTTTTGAAAATATCTGGGTTGTGAGTTTCTCAATCTTCTTCTCAAGCCCTTTTATCTCCTCAGCGAGGTTTGCATCAGAAAACTGCTTTAATTCTTCAATCTTTCTTTCCAGTTCAACAATCGGCTTTTCAAAATCTAAATACTGTTGAAGAACCATTAATCTGCCTCCGCTATCTGAAAACTGACTATACCATAGCAAAACTTAAATGCATGTTCAAGAAAAAGTCCTGCTGTTGTAAAGGTTAATTGCCCTTGACAGGCTTAAAGAATTCTATTAGTATAAGTCCAGTATTTGGTTGGGTATCAGTTTCCATAGACAGACAAGAAAGGCTAAAATAAGGAATCAGGCGACTTCTGAGAAATGTCAATTGTATGATAACAAAAAGTTGAAGATTGTCAATTGCAATTCTTTATGACAGACCTTTCATACGTAAAAAAAATAGCAGTAATCATATTCGGCGCTGCACTCGGCGCTTACTTTATTGCACTCCTCTTTATAGTCCCGATAAACCGTTCAGATAGGGAAACAAATCTCATCCCTTCACCATCAGTATCAGACACAGAAAAAATCATACCCAATCGGGTCATGGAACTAAAGGTAAAGAAAAATGATACCATATTCAGCATGCTTTCATCTTTCCATGTTTCACCTGACAGGATAAATGAAGTTGTATCTGCAAGCAGGGGGGTATATGACCTGCGAAAAATAATGGCAGGGACAGATGTAAAAATCTTTTTAAATGGGAGTGAGTTCAAGGGGATAAGACTGGATATAGACGATTCCAGCTACATTGTTGTTGAAGAAAACAAAAAGAGATTTCTGTCACGCAAGGAACAAATACCGTACGAGACCAGAACTAAAGTTGCATCAGGGAGAATAAGCAAATCCCTGTATGAAGACGCTGTGAGTGTAGGCTTGCCGCCTGAAGTTATTATGAACCTCGCAGATGTATTTGCATGGGAGATTGACTTTGCAACTGAAATACAAGAAGGTGATAATTTTAATGTCCTCTATGAAATGAAATACCTTGAAGGCAAGCCTGTTAAAAACGGACGAATACTTGCTGCACAGTTTAAAAATAATGGCAGATTATATCATGCAGTTTATTTTACAGATAAAAATGGTAAGGGCGGCTACTATGGCATGGAAGGAAAATCGCTTGCAAAACAGTTCCTCAAATCGCCGCTTAATTACAGGCGAATATCCTCATATTTTTCCAGAAACAGGTTTCATCCCATATTAAAAACCTATCGTCCGCATCACGGCATTGACTATTCTGCTCCAAAAGGCACACCTGTTGCTGCTGTAGGTGACGGAAGGGTAGATTTTATTGGGTGGAAGACAGGGTATGGTAAGTTTATTGTCATAAGACACAATAACGTATATTCTACGGCATATGGACATCTGTCTGGTTTTGCAAAAGTACTTAAGAGAGGAACGACAATAAAACAGGGTCAGGTTATAGGATATGTTGGTTCAACAGGCATTTCAACAGGACCTCATCTGCATTATGAGTTCAGAAAGAACGGGAGTTTTGCGAACCCCCTCAAAATAGATGCCCTTCCTACAGCGCCTGTAAAACCTGGATATATGGCTGCATTCAAAGAGGTAAAGGATGAAATGATGAGTAAACTTTCGGAAAGTATATTGGTCGCTGCACAAAAAAACCATGTTTATCAGGATTAGGATATACACAAGTGGAAAAGAGGGTATGCTTTGCCGTATTCGGCTCTACGAACAGCGTTTTAAAGGCAGAAAAGGTTTTTAAAAAAAACAATATACCATTCAAACTTATGCCTACACCAAAGCAGTTAGCCCCTTATTGTGATATTTCCATCACATTCAGCGAATCAAGGATTAAAGATGTAAAAGATATGCTCAATAATGCAAATATAAGGGTCAAAGGTTATTATATAAAAAATGGAGAAGAATATGTTGAAGTGTGATTTGTGCGGAAAGGAGTTTGATACAGTCAGGAGAATCGCTGTTGATAAAGACTACGACAGGCTTTCAATAAGGCATGAGATAAAATACTCCTGCCCTGAATGTTTCAAGAAAAAAGAGGAGAGCAGGAAAAAACAGGAAACTGTATCACAGAACAGCGGCATGAATTTGCAGCAACTATACAGAGCATCATAATTTCGCATACCTGCGTTGCTCCTTGGTTCGTTGTTGCGGCGTATGCCAAAAATACGCCTCACTCCTCACCTTCGTCGCGCCTTGGTCTGCTTTGTTCTGACGCTCTGTATGCGCAACTATTTATGTCGCTGTGTATAATACAAACACATTGACATCACTCTACTGTTACACTCTTTGCCAGGTTTCTAGGCTGGTCAACATCAGTGCCCTTTAATACTGCAATATGGTATGCAAAGAGTTGCAGCGGGATGGTTAAAAGTATTGGCATAAGAAACAGGCTTGCACAGGGCACCTGAATAACTTCATCAGCCTTTCCTGCCACATCCTTATCACCTTCATTTACAAGTGCTATAATCTTCCCGCCTCTTGCTTTAACCTCTTCAATATTCCCCATCATCTTTTCATATGTCTTACCCTTTGGCGCAAGCACTACCACAGGCATATCTTCATCAATGAGTGCAATCGGTCCGTGTTTCATCTCGCCTGCCGGATAACCCTCTGCATGGATATAGGATATCTCTTTCAGTTTCAAGGCGCCTTCCAGCGCCACAGGATAATTCATGCCCCTGCCCAGATATAAAAAGTCCCTGAAATTAAAATATCTCTTTGCTATACCTTCTATTCCTTTTTCAAGGGTCAGAGTTCTTTCAATCTTGTGAGGAAGTTTAACAAGTTCATGGACCATTTCAATTGCAATATCCTTTTTGACCATCCCCATCCTTCTAGCAAAATACAATGCCATGAGATAGAATGCTGTCAACTGCGTTGTAAATGCCTTTGTTGAAGCAACCCCTATCTCTGGTCCTGCATGGGTATAGACCACACTATGAGATTCCCTTGCAATACTGCTCTCTATGACATTGCATATAGATACAACCTCTGCCCCCTTCCTCTTTGCCTCTTTGACTGCTGCCAGTGTATCAGCAGTCTCACCTGACTGGGACACACCTATAACAAGGGTGTTCTTATCAATAACAGGGTTGCGGTAGCGGAATTCTGAAGCAAGGTCAACCTCTGTCCTTATCCTGCAAAGTTCTTCTAACAGGAATTTACCCACCAGAGACGCATGCCACGATGTCCCGCATGCAACGATATATACCCTTTCAACCTCTTTTAGTTTGTTCCTGCTTATCTTAAATCCGTCAAGTATTACATCACCGGTTTCCTCTGAAATCCTTCCACGGAATGTATCTGCAACCGCTCTCGGCTGTTCAAATATCTCCTTCAGCATAAAATGGCGGTATCCGCCTTTTTCAGCCATTGTCGGGTTCCAGTCAATTATTCTCAGCGTCTTCTTTACTATAACCCCCTGTAGGGTTTTTATAACAGCCCTCTCCTTTGAAACAACTGCTATTTCACCGTCTTCCAGAAAAATGACCTTTCTGGTTTTATTTAGAATTGCAGGAATGTCTGATGCAATAAAATTCTCTCCTTCACCAAGACCCACCACCAGCGGACACTCCATCCTTGCGCCTATAATTTTATCTGGTTCATCCACACACAGAACAACTAGGGCATATGAACCCTTTACCAGTTTAAGTGCTTTTCTCACAGCATTTTCAAGGTCTTTGCCATTTTTCATTTCATTTGATATGAGATGTGCAAGCACCTCTGTATCCGTCTCTGAGTGGAATATTGCTCCATGCCTTTTCAGAGATTCCTTGAGGGTCAGGTAATTTTCAATTATGCCGTTATGCACAACAGCGACATTTCCTTCAATATGCGGGTGGGCATTCTCTTCAGACGGTCTTCCATGTGTTGCCCAGCGGGTATGCCCTATGCCTGCTGTGCCTTTTACAGGCATTTCATTTAGTCTTTTTTCAAGGTTTATGAGTTTGCCGACACTTCTGCGCACAAGTATACTATTGCTGTCAATTACAGCAATGCCGCTTGAATCATAACCGCGGTATTCCAGCCTCCTCAAACCGTCAATGAGGATTTCACACGCATCTTTATTTCCTATGTATCCTACTATTCCGCACATAAATTGTTGATTCACGCTGAAAAACGCCCATCTGCTACCTTGTCGCTGCGGCTTCTGCACTCAACATACTAATAAAGTATGCCTCGTTTGAAGCCTTGCTCCGCCTTGCATCTGGAGCTTTTTACTTTGCCGTGAAAAATTTACTCCTTTCAGCGGGTTTTTACTTTAACTTTTTCATTATAAACAAATATTTAAAGCCTCTCAAATAAAAATTGAACTGCCTTGCTCTATTGTGCCACAAAGGAGTATTTGAAGTTTAATTTTTTCTCGTTAAACAGATAATATCAATCGGCTCAAAATATTTTTCTAATCTTTGCCAAAGCAAAAAACCAACGGGAGTAAATTTCTTTTTGATCCACTGGTCGGCAATAACCCAGCCCATCGCTTTTTCTGGTTTCAAAATCCTTGTAATTTCAGAGGCAACTTTTTCTAACTCATCGTAAAACTCTATTTTCTCACAAGAAATTTTTCCGACACACTGTTTCTCATCTGAATACTTAATATTGTCAGAGTAAGGCGAATCTATAAAGACAAAGTCCACAGAGTTATCATCTAATGGAATCTTCCTTGCATCATTTTGAATAATGGTCAATTCTTCCTTTAATCCACTCCCAATTTGGGTTGTAATGATTAAAAAATGCTTTAAAATTATCGGCAAGCCATTCGTAATAATCATCTTCAACATATTTGCAAAAAGTCCCGACAAGAGATTTCTTTGAAATCTCTTTGGGGATTTCAATCCCTGCATTCTCAAATTTTTCCTCTAAAAATTCTTTTACAACTTGCCTGTCTAACATTTCTCAATCCTCCAAATAAATTATTTTTTTAAGTCTGCCACTATCTGCCTCCTGTTGCAGTATTGAGTTTGAGTTGATTTATCTGTCCTTCTGTGAAAAGCCGATTCTTTGCTAATTCGCAGTATTTCTTATCAATCTCAATCCCTATACCTTTTCTTTCTGTTCGCAAACAGGCAAGTAAAGTTGAACCGCTGCCAAGAAATGGATCAAGTATTGTGTCTCCAACAAAACTAAAAAGTTTTATGCACCTTCTTGGCAATTCAACAGGAAACGGAGCAGGGTGACCTATTCGTTTTTTACTCTCTCCGCTGAAGTTCCAGACCCCATTTGTCCATTCCATGAATTCCTTTTTAGTTACATCTGATTTTCTACTTCCGCTCATCTTTTTCCATTCCTTTTTATAAAGAACTACAATAACCTCAACAGGTGCTATGACATAAGGAGCTGATGCTGAAAGCCATGAACCCCAAGCAGTCCTGCGGGAAATATTCTGTTCATTCCATACAATTGTAGAGTGATATTTAAAACCTATCTCCTTTGCAATAGTTGTAATGTCTGCACAGACGCTTTGCTGTCCACCCTTATTTTTATCAAGGGGTATATTTAAACAGAATCGTCCATCATCTTTTAAAAAATCATAACACCTCTCAAGCCATTTTTTTGTAAAAGAAAGGTAATCGTCATATGACATCGTATCATTATGGGAATTGTATAGAATGTTAACATTATATGGGGGAGAAGTTACAATTAGATCAATAGATTTGTTTTCGATTGAGTTGAGATTCAAAATGTCATCATTATATATCCAAATAAAATCGTTATGATAATAGGGTTTGCTTATTTTTACTTTATAATCAGTAAGGGTTTCTCTTATTTGAAATTTATTTTTTTTATACTTGCTTGGATTTTGAGGAGCTTCAATTGTAAAGCTATTTTTTAAGTATTTTTCTAACACATCTTTACTGAAACGTCTCTGTCCACCAGGAGTTTTAGATGAAATAATTAATCCTTTTTTCTCCATTCTGTAAATAGTAGCAATGCTAACACCCACATAATTAGCCGCTTCTTTTGTAGCAAGTAGAAATTTAGATTTTATCATGAACAACACTTTACAACACTAATCAACATTTGTCAATTTTTAAAGACTATAATAGTTGTTTGAAGAAAACTATGCTTTAAAATATTGATATATAGACTTTCCTAATGCCCTTGAAACAGGTAATATCTTTTTGCCCGTCTTCTGTCTAATTCTGCGTAAAGCCCTTTGCCAATCAAGAGAACCTTTTGATATTAGTTGAATAGTGCTTGATGGTATATCTTGGTTTGGGAAGGCATCAAATAATGCTTCAATTCTGGACTCTACAGTTGAAAGCGAAAGAATCTGCTTCATTATCTCGGGTGGATTTGACTTTACCCATGCTTGTTTGCCAGCATTGCATTCTTCACACAGCGTTTGATAATTAGACATTTCTGAAAGACTACCCCATTCAACTGGGATAATATGATCAATCGTTAGTTTTTTACCATCGGTTACACCTAATCCGCAAATTCTGCATCGTGAGTGATCATTATGGAAAACCAAATATCTATCTTTACGACTGATAGGTTTTCTTATTCCTTTTGGTGGAAGTTTTTCTTTACCTAATAATCTATGATAGCCATCTCCTCTTGTCTCTATTTGCCAGCCTTCCTGACGCAAAGTTCGGATAGTTCTTGGGACATCATTTGCCCCTGTTATTTCACGAAATTTCTGATTATGAACCCATTCTCCAATATGCTTCTTAAAATGTTCTATTATAAGGCTCTTACTACCTTGTTTTTTCAATTAATTGCCTCCATTTATGGTTGCTGTCTGCCTTGTATCCTCTTGTTATCGCACATGCAATTGTTGTCCCGCTTCCCATAAAGAGGTCATTTACATGAGGCTCTTTAATACCAATAAGATACTCGTCAAAAAGTCTTTCGACCAACTGAGGAATAAACTTCGCAGGGTAGCGATGATAGCCGTGCGTGATATACGCCGTGTCTTTTCGTGTTTTGTCGGAAAAAGACCACGAGTAATCAATTTTGGTTTTATTCAATAATGAAATGACGGTTTGGCTCATATTATTTTTTTCTTTTTTTTAGCCCTTTCTTCTCCACCCATCCTTCAATATTTCTCTGCTGAACCCTTGATAATGCAAGCGCATCTTTCGGCACATCCTTTGTAATCGTAGAGCCTGAACCGATGTAGGCGTTTTTGCCAACCTTAACAGGCGCAACTAATTGTGTGTCGCTGCCGATAAATGCGTTGTCTTCTATAATGGTTTGATGTTTTCTCATGCCGTCGTAATTGCAGGTTATTGTCCCTGCGCCGATATTAACATCCTTGCCGATTATTGCATCGCCGATATATGATAGATGGTTTGCCTTTGAACCTTTGCCAAGCCTTGACTTTTTAACCTCCACAAAATTGCCTATTCTTGCACAATCATCAACAACTGTGCCGGGTCTTATCCTTGCAAAAGGACCTATGGAGACATTCTTCATTATTTCCGAATCCTCAATAACTGAAAAATTTTTAATCCTTGAACCGTCGCCAATATTTGAGTTTATTATCCTGCACCCATGTTCAATTATACAATTTGCCCCTATCTTCGTGCCACCTTCTAAAAAAACCCCCGTATATATTACTGTATCCATCCCTATTTTTACACCCCCCTGGATATATGCTGCTTCCGGGTCAATAAGTGTAACGCCAGAAAGCATAACCTCATTATTTATCCTTTCCCTCATCTCCTTATTTGCCTCTGCAAGTTCAATCCTGTTGTTTATGCCCATGACCTCTTTCGGCGAAATATGCAACAAACCAGAGACCTTTCTCCCCTCCACTGCGGCAATCTCAATCAGGTCAGGGAGGTAATATTCACCCTGTTTATTCTCTTTCTTTATCCTTTTAAGGTTTTGGAAAAGGAAATCGGATGATATGCAGTATATGCCTGTGTTTATCTCCCTTATCTTCCTCTCATCCTTATTTGCATCCTTATGTTCAACTATTCGTATGACTGCATTGTCTTTACCCCTTATAACCCTGCCATATTCTGAAGGGTCTTCAATTATTGCGGTAATAAGCGATAATACAGAACCTGACCTCCTATGAATATTTATAAGCCCTTTAATGGTTTCCCGTGTTATAAGAGGCACATCCCCTGACAATATAAGAACATCACCTTTAAACCCTTTTAAAACACCTTCCACGCACATGACAGCATGACCTGTACCTAACTGCGGTTCCTGATTAACGAATAAGATATTGTCCTTTGCAAACAGGGAAGATATTTGGTCCTTGACTACCTCTCCTTTATGACCAATGACAACTATAATCTTTTTTGCACCAATGGATTTTGCTGTCTTAATGGGGTAAAAGAGCATAGGCATACCAGAGATATGGTGCAGCACCTTAGGGATAAATGATTTCATCCTCTTACCCATACCAGCACATAGTATGATTGCAGCAATATCTTTCATTAAAAATCCTCTTCAAGATAAGGTTCGTCAGTATCTTTATTCCTTTTCAGTTTTAAAGGTGTCTGGCAGTATGGACAGTATACCTCTTCACCTGTCTTTTCATCACCTGTCAAAGGCATCTCTGCGTCACACGTCGGACAGTTTATATATTTACCTGAATATTTTGTCATAATACACCTCGGCTACTCCACAGTTGTGAGTTTATAAAGCGTATTTTTATATACTTCCATATCCCTCTCTGAAAAAAGCACAAACCTTACAATTTTGATGTCTGTATTTGCTTTCGCAAAATCTATAATGGTCTTCAGGGCAATTTGAGATGCCTCGTCAACCGGATAGCCGTATGCACCTGTACTTATTGACGGGAATGCGATACTTCTTAAACCCCTTGCACTTGCAATCTCAAGCGACCTTTTATACGCACTTGCAAGGAGTTTGTCCTCTCCGTGTTTCCCGTCCCTGTAAACAGGTCCGACTGCATGGATTACGAATTTTGCTTTAAGGTTCCCCCCTGTAGTAATAACAGCATCACCGGTTTTACAGCCGCCAATCTTTCTGCACTCCTCCATTATAAGCGATCCGCCTGCTTTGTGTATTGCGCCGTCAACACCGCCTCCACCTGCAAGCCTTGAGTTTGCTGCATTCACAATCGCGTCTAGTGTTTCATTTGTAATGTCGCCTCTGACAAGTGAAACGACAGCCTTATTTATAGTTATATCCACAGTTGTATCTACCATCTTCTAAAGACCGCCCAGTCTTAAACTAACCGCAAGAAAAACTATAACCAGTGCTATTAAAAGGTTGACCCTCCCGAACCACCTTGCAATTATACTATATCTTTGCTCAGACCCCGCCTTTGGCCCGTATATGAAGTCGTGCAGAAAACTGGTAATTACAATAAGAAACACCATGCTTAATTTTACACCAAGAGCCATACCAAAAGAACTGTTGTAAAATGCAGGGTTGAAAATGGCAGTCAACGGAACACCCATAAGATAGATATTCAACCAACCGGTAATAAGGAGTAACGATATAGCAACCCATCCCCATAACCTGAACTTCTTACCAACTGTATGATATATGTTAGACCGCTCATGAGGGTTGCTTATGGTCTGTAAAAAAGGCGCTACAATCAGCGCAAAGAACAGCATACCGCCAATCCATAACATGGCAGACAGTATGTGTATTAAAAGCGATATACGAAGGATATGTAAAGACATATTTTATTGGTCTTTATTCTACATGCCTGAATGCCGCCCTTCCGCCTTCCTTCGTTACCTGAAGCAAGAAAGGTTTTTTTGCGGTTTCACCGTATCTGCCCATTGATGTCCTGCCTGTAACACCATCAAAATCTTTAATACGGCTGAGTGCATCCCTTACCTTTGACGGCTCTATAGATTTTGCAGTCTTTACTGCCTCTGCAATCAACATAAGCGAGTCATAAGATACTGCTGCAAATGTCCCTGGTTTTTTGCCTGTCTTTTTCCTGTAATTTGAAACAAACTTCTCAACTGCCGGAGATTTTGCCTCTGAAAAAAAGCCTGAATAGATAAGTGTGCCAGCAGTAAGTTCGCCTCCATTTTTCAGAAAATCGTCAGTATAAAGTATATCACCGCCTATCATGGGTGCTTTTATGCCCTGTTTTCTTAACTCTTTAAGTATATCTACAGCAACAGCATCATCACCTGCAAATATCACTGCATCTACCTGCCCCTTTGCATCTTTCTTTAACTGTGAGATTGCCTCTTCGGTTGTTGCACCCATAAACAGGTGCGTTTCAGATGTGATTCTGCCGCCGTTATTCATAACCGCCCTTCTGTACAAACCGCCTATTGTAAGGGATGTCTCATCATCACGCATTGATGTTACAATAGTATAGTTCTTATAACCCGACTTCCTGACCACATATCTGATAGCCTCTTCAGTTGCAGTCTCGTCAGCAAGTGCATTCCTGAATATAAATTGACCGCTTCTGCCTATATGCCTTTTACTGCCTGCTGACATAAATATAATCTTTGATTCATTTGCAATCCAGACAGGGGCAAATGTAGACCAGCCGCCTGGAGACGCTATAATGGCAATAACACCTTCTTTTATCATCTTGTAAACAGCGGTCTGGGTTATTTTAGGATTACTCTTATTATCATAATGGATGAGATCTATCTTTCTGCCGTCTATACCGCCAGCATTATTTATCACATCTTTAGCCAGTTCCACGCCTGTAAGTGTCATAATGCCTGTTTCTGCATCCTCCCCTGTCTCAGGACCTATCACACCTATCTTCAATCTCTCTTTAGAGGCAGAAGGGGATGCATCAGCCGCAGATAATAAATGGACTCCTGCTGCAATAATGAACAGGATGTAAAACAGGAGGCTGGGGACAGATTTGAAATCTGTCCCCACAGCGGGTTTGCAGGCAAGGCAGGCAGCCGTAAAACTAACAAGATTTTCATCCCCCGATGTAGAGCCTAGGCTCGTGTGTGTTTTACCTATGACTTTATTTTTGCCCTGCATTTCTCGTCTCCTCCAATTCTGCTGAAGACTTTGGTATGGGTAGGATAAAATCCTCTTCAAGGAGAAATACATTCTTTGCATCCTCCCTCTTTGCAAATAGACCCCTCTGCTTTTTTTCCTTCTCACCCACAAGGAGTTCTATCTTCTTCCCGTGCTCATCAATTATGCTTATCTTCAGCCTCGGGTTGGAAAGTCCGTAGGGAGACAAGTCCTTTGGCTCTTCGTCTATAAATGCCTTTATCCTGGACTCTTTTATTTTATAAAGTATTTCAGTAATTTTATTTGGATTTGCTATGCCTTTTGCAGGTCGGGTGATATGCCATTTCCCCTCTGACGGGTGGTCAACTGTTATTGTTTCGCCGCCATTCCATTTTATCTCAAAACCCTTGCTCTTGAGAGGCTGAAAATTCATAACTGCCTTATCCCGCAGGTCAAATACTGTCTTATCTGCCTCAGCCTTAATATCAGCGGTTAGCCTGAATATGCGCGGGTCATCTTTTAAAATTGCGAAACCGAGATTCATACCTGGGTTTCTATCGCCAAATACGATTGTTTTTAATATGCGGGAAGATGTTCTTAAATGAAGGGTCAGACTGGTTGGACTGTCTGTTATCCCCATCTCTCTCAGTTTATCCACGGGCTGGTTTTCAAAGAGTATTCCGTCAATCTTCGCTTTGACCACACCTTCAAGGAGTTTCTGGACAGTATTCTTATCACCAACTGCACGGAAAGGGCTTTCCATAAACCAATCATCCCCTTCTTTCCGCAGCAGTATGTTTTCTCCGCCCCTTATTATCTGGAATTCATTGACATCCTGCGGCTCAAAAGGGAAAACCTTTTTTTTTTCTTCTTCTAAAGTCTTCTTTTCCTCCACCTGCCTGTCCATCAGGTAGAACAAACCGCCGATAACAGCCATTATAATAACCCAGAAGATGGTCTTCTTAAAAAACCTCACTTCTTAATTCTCCGTCTGTTTAATATGAATATGCCTGCAATTAAGACTATTGACGGCATTATAATAACAGGCAGCCAGAACATGAGCCTCCCCTGTGCCTTTGTTAATAAGAGAGGTGTTGAACTTATTTCCTTTTTCCTTATGGTGATAAGGTCAGCCTCTTCTGCAAGCCAGTTCACGCTATTTAGGAACAGGTCTTTATTACCTGCAAGGTTGATATTTGTATTGTTTACAAAATCAGAATCGCCGATTACAACTATCTTTGCATATCTCTTTCTATTTGCATTATCCTTTTGCTGTTCTTCCACCTTTGCTTCAACTGTAACAACGCTTGCAATTGATACAGGTCCCTTTTTATCCTTGTCCCCGTTATATTCAGCCTTTCCTTGTTCAAGCGCCTTTTTATCAGTCTCTGCCCAACTCTGTTCCCCTGTCATGGCAAGCGGATATATACCCTTTGACAAGTCTTTCTCAACAGCAACAGACCTTGCAAGCGGGAAGAATGTTGCGAGGTCAAAATCCTTTGTTATCGGGTGTTCCTTGTCATACTGTGCCACAACAGGTGTCAGATAATTTGCTCCAAAGACCTGAGAGAGTTTGTCTATAATAATATCATCTCCGATATTAAAACCGTATCTCTTTAAAAATGACACTGTATCAGGGACAGTAAACGGGTCTATCATGAAAAGAACCTTACCGCCTGAATCTATATAATCCTTTATCCTGTTCAGTTCTTCAGGCAAAAGGTCTTTTTTGGGACCGCTTATAACAAGAACTGATGCATCCTCCGGCAGAGTTAAAGTCTCAAGGAGGAGGAGTTCTTTCACCTGATAGTTCTCCTTTTCAACAGCCTCCCTTACCGCCTTGTATCCACTGTTCTGGAAATCTGTAATATTGTTTTCACCGTGCCCCTTCAGGAAGTATACGGTCTTGACCTTGCCCCTTGTAACCTTCAATATTGCATTTGTAAGTTTTTCTTCTGACTCAAAACCGACAACCTCCTGTTTGCCTTCGCTCTGGATAAGTGTAGTCCTGTAAGATGTCACACCATATTTAGACGCAAGCCCTGGCCTTTTATCAGGGTCAATAAATTGATACTTGAATTTAGGAGAGTAGGTAGAATATTCCTCCATGAGGTCTTCCATCTGCTGTTTAGTCCGTTCATCACTCCGGTAAAATGCTGTGGCTGTAACATCCTTTTTCAAGGACTTTAAGAGTTTCTGTGTCTGGTCAGAAAGCGTATATCTTCCTGCTGCTGTCAAATCCCACCGCAACTTGTATTTTATTGACATTACCGCTATGAGCCCCAGGACAACAAAAAAGACAGCGACCATTACCGCTGTATTGAAACCGTATCTTGTTGACCTCTTTGAGATCAAATCTTTTATACTGGAAAAGTTTGAATAGAGGGATAAGAGAAGCAGTATGAGTCCTACCCATATAAAGGTCGCTGATAATGTCGTAGTCGCACCCTTTACCAGAAAGGTAAAACCGCCTCCTGCAAGAAGCATAAGACCCAAAATCCATGTAAATGACAAATATCTTTTCATATCTAATCTCTAGAGACTATAGACTAGAGACTTTTTAGCCTTTAGTCTATGGTCTGCTTTAAAGTCTAATCCCTGTCTCTTTATCCCCTCCACTTATTTGATTCAAGTATCCTTAAGGTCAGGAACATGAACAGTATAATAAATACCGCATAATAGATAATATCTTCGGTATCAACTACACCCTTGGCAAATGCCTCAAGGTGGTCTGTAAACGATATATATGAGATAATCTTTCCGATAGAAGGGTCAACAAGGGCAGACGAAAAACTCATCATCCAGAAAAATATAAGGGCGCCGAATGCAACCGTTGCAGCAATAATCTGGTTCTCTGAAAGGGATGATGCAAATATGCCTAACGAGATAAACGATGCACCAAGCACAAGCAGCCCTAAATAACCTGTAATAACAGGACCAATTTCAGGCTGGCCGTATATTATGAGAAGCAGAGGATATGTTCCTGTTAAAACAAGCATAAGGACAAAAACAGCAAGACAGGCAAAGAATTTCCCAAGCAGCACTTCCATATCTGTTACAGGGTATGTTAAAAGCAGTTCTATTGTCCCTGTCTTTTTCTCTTCTGAAAAGAGACGCATTGTGAGGAGCGGCATCATTAAAAGCATTATAACACTTATATTACCAAACAGCGGTCTCACTACTATTTCTGTGACATTCAGCAGCCCATACTGCTTTGCAACCATCGGGTTTATAGTCGCCTGATAACTTATCGTGGCAAATGTTGCCACGATGTTATAAAAGAAATAGCCGCTTATAACCATAAATATCGTTATAACAACATATGCAATCGGCGAAGTAAAATATGATTTTAATTCCTTTTTAAAGATGAGATAAAAGTTTCGCAATCAAAAAGCCCCCCTTTTTAAAAAAGTTTCAAATATACGGCAAAGTAAAAAGAGCCAGATGCAAGGCGGAGCAAGGCTTCAAACGAGGCATACTTTTAAGTATGTTGAGTGCAGAAGCCGCAGCGACAACACAGGGGCACCCATGACAAAGTCATGGGTCTGGACTTTTTACGAAGCCGTTATTCCTTTGTTACCAATTTGATAAATATTTCCTCAAGGCTCATTTCAAGCGGCCTCATTTCAAGAAGCCCCCATCCATTTTTCACAACTTGAGATGCAACCCACCTTCTTGGGTCTTCACCTTCCTTAATATCAACAATATATTCTGAAACAGAACCTGACATAACTTCCTTTACTTCAACTTTATCAACGCCTCTTACTGTCTTAAGTTCTCTTTGTATATCCCCTGACGGCCCGTCAATCCTGATAATAAGTTTATTCCTGCCATATATCTTTGATGTAAGATTCTGGGGTGTATCAACTGCAACTACCTCCCCTTTATTTATTATAACAACCCTCTGGCATGTCATGCTCACTTCAGGGAGTATGTGGGTGCTTAATATAATCGTTCTTTTACCTGCAAGGTTTTTAATAAGTTTTCTTATCTCTATTATCTGTTTCGGGTCAAGCCCGATGGTTGGTTCATCAAGAATAAGAACTTCAGGGTCATTTACAAGCGCCTGGGCAAGTCCGACCCTCTGGCGGTAGCCCTTTGACAGTTCACCAATGAGTTTATGGGAGACATCTGTAAGGGCACAGTCTTGCATAACCTTCCTGACCCTATCTCCAATATCCATTTTTTTAATACCCTTGATACCTGCTGTAAACCTCAAATAGTCCGAAACGACCATATCGCGGTACAACGGCACATTCTCAGGCAGATAACCGATGCGCTTTTTTACCTCAAGCGGCTCTTCAAATACATCAAACCCTGCAACCTTTGCCTTACCTGATGTGGCAGGGAAAAACCCTGTAAGTATCCGCATTGTCGTGGTCTTGCCTGCACCATTCGGCCCAAGGAAACCGAGTATCTCACCTTTTTTAACAGTAAAAGATATCCCCTTTAACGCCTGATAACTGCCATAATTTTTTGTAAGGTTTTCCACCTCTATCATATAACTATCCCTTCAGTTTAACGCAGATAATTCGTGAATTTGTGAAATTGTCGGCAGCACAATTCGGGTTTAAGCCTAATGTGTTGTATGCTGCCCCTCTGCTGGCAAAGGTTTCATTACTTCTTTGTATGTGCCTTCTGCAGTCTTCCCCTTCAAAGCAGTTTCTATGTCTCGTTCGTTTACAGGTGTATTGAGCAAACTTAAAAGGGTCTTATCTCCCTCAAGAAGTTTTACCAAATCCTCTTCCCGCCAATGATCCTCCCAGTTGCCTACAAGTGCATTCCAAACCTGAGTTATTGCAACTGCCTCGGCATCACTCATATTACTAATCCACTGCATACCCGGCTTATTCTTCTCAATAGATATAAGTTTCTTCATATTGTGCAACACAATAATAAACGGGGGTCCGCACCTCATGCAGTATTTTGCAACCTTGTCTATCGGATGGCATTGCTTGCATTTTGTGTATGCGATTTCCTGTGCCTCAGCAGGTGTGTATTCCATGTACCCTTTAGACTTCACAAACATTAATGCCCTGTCTTTAAAGCCGCCTGTCCAGAGTAAGAATACGCCGGAAACTGCAAGGACAACAGCCAGTATTATATAAACATGCCTCATAATAAAAATAGAGAGGGCACGACCCAATCCTTTAAGCCGTGCCCTGTTAACCTAACCCTCTATCGACATCACTTGCCTTATCAGAATAACGACCTTTGTCAGAACCCTGATTTAACAATTGCAGAGTTTGTGCAGGTATTTCACCATCTCCTTTATTTCATCTCCGGTAATTGTACTTCCGAAAGGCGGCATTGTAGTTGATTTGCTGGTCGCTGCACCACCCTGCTTTATGACATTCTCAATGTCCCCGTCTGTCAGTTTTTTCATGTCCGCTGGGTTTGTGTGATTTCTTGGTGTAACAGGGAGGTCTTTTGAATTTATACCGTCCCCCTTGCCTCCGCTGCCGTGACACTGTGCACAATACCACTTGTAATTCTCATCAGCGCTTGCAGCAAATGCACTGCCACCTGAAAAAGTCATAACAATTGAAACTGCAATAAAAAAGGGAAATATCCGCTTCATAGGCAATGCCTTCCTCTCCTTGAGTGTTTATTTATTTAAATGTAGATATATATTGAGCAATACCCTTCATCTCGCCATCGTTCAGAATACCTTCGTATACAGGCATCCTTTTGACTGGTATCAATACCTTGGGGTTCTTTAGATACGCATATACCCAGTCACCTTTAAGCCTCTTGCTTGCATCAGCAAGGCTTGGACCTGTAAGCCCTCCTATAGGTTTACCCAATTTGGGATACTTATGGCACGCAAAACAACTGACCTTCTTTTCAAAGGCAAGTTTACCCTGTATATTTGACGCACCTTCCTGAATAACACCTTCCTGAACATCCTTTGATTTGAGGGTCATGAGATATTCTGTCGCATCTTCAGATTCTTTCTTTGCAAGTTTTGGATGGTTGCCAGGGTTTGTCTTCTCTATGGAATTGTACTCAAGCGGCCTAATAGGATTAGGGTTCTGCATCCATTCTGCCAGCCACTCCTTCTTGAATTTACTGCCTGCAAACCAGAGGTCAGGACCCTTTTTCTTCAATTTGTCTGCAAAGGTCTTTTCAGTGGCAGTACCCTCTGTCTGATGGCAGTCACCGCATTTCTTTCCTGCAAACACCTTCTTGCCGTCTTCTGCACCTGCATTAGCCTGACCCGCATAAATACAGGCAAAAACCGCCAGAAAAAACATTACACCTGCTGCTTTCAGAAACTTTGAGGCTCTCATTTTTTTCTCATTCTCCTTTCTAAAAAATTTGTGGTTTATGTATATCTCACAGACACAGTTTTGTCAAGGTTTTTTGTCGGCATTTTTGGCTTTTGTCGGCATGGGGTTTTACCTCCTATCAAGTCTTTTCGTTTAAACTTATGTTAAAGAAATCACAGTATTTTTTAACCTTACAAATCTCACATAGTGGTTGTTTTGCCCCGCATATATTCCTGCCGTGAAGTATCAAAAGATTGGTTGATAAAGTCCACTTATTCCGGGGGATTATCCTTAAGAGTTCACGTTCTATTTTATCAGGGTTATCTGATTCAGCAAGTCCAATCCTGTTAGACACCCTTTTTACATGCGTATCAACTGCAATAGCATCTTTGCCAAAGGCACTACCTAAAACGATATTTGCTGTTTTTCTGCCAACACCTGGTAAAGTTATAAGTTCTTCAACTGTATCAGGTAGTCTGCCATTAAAATCCTGAACGATTACTTTACAGCACTCTTTTATACTCTTTGCTTTATTCTTATAAAAGTTTATTGACCTTATGCTCTCTTCCAGTTCTTTTAAATCAGAATCAGTAAAGTCCTCTGCGGTCTTAAATCTTTTGAACAATTCAGGGATAACCTTATTTACCCTTTCATCAGTGCATTGTGCAGAAAGGATTGTGGCAACAAGGAGTTGAAGCGGGGTTTTAAAATTAAGGGCAATCTTTGGATTGGGATATTCTTTTATTAATATTCCAACAATCTTTTTTGCCTTTTCGGTTTTGTCCATGAGAAGATAAATGTCAACTTACCTTATATCCAATCTTCCTCAAGAAATCTTTCCTCTTCTTTTTGTCATCATCTCCCTCGACACCTTTTGGAGGAAAGCCGTCAACAACACCCATTATCCCCCTGCCCTGCCCTGTTTCAGCAATTATTACCTCAACAGGGTTTGCTGTTGCACAGAAGATGCTGCATACCTCCTGACAATTCTTTACTGCATTCAGGATGTTTATCGGAAAGGCGTCCCTGATTATAATTATGAAAAAATGCCCGGCAGATACATTGGATGCGTTTTCAACTGCCTTGTTTTTTAGTTCCTCGTCATTCCCTTCAAACCTTATAAGGCATGGACCAGATGCCTCGCAGAATGCAATCCCGAACTTAGCCTGGGGCACAGTAGTAACAATAATTTCATAGAGGTCTTCAATGGTCTTTAGGAAATGTGTCTGCCCCAGAATTATATTTGCACCATGGGGGATGTCTATTTTAATAGTTTTCAGTTCCATATTTATTTTTGCTCCTTTTTGAAGGGCACACCCCTTCCTACTGCTTACTGCCTTTCAAAATCTCCTTTCAAATACATATTCAGAAAATCCGAGCAGTGCGGACTTTTCAAGCGAAGGCTCAAAAATATCAAGAGAACTCTTTGCCTCGTCAATGTATCTTTTTGCCTTTGCCATTGTATATTCAACTGAGCCGTATTTATTTATCATATCAATAACTGATATAAGTTTTTCCTCATCTAATTCATGGGAGCCTATCATCTTAATCACATTTTCCTTTTCGTCAGGTGTAGAATTTCTCAATAAATGTATGAGGGGCATTGTAATCTTACCTTCCTTCAGGTCATTGCCTACAGTCTTGCCAAATTCATCATTACTTGATGTATAATCAAGGCAGTCGTCTGTCAATTGGAAGGACATGCCTATATTTAAACCAAATCTTGCCAACGCCTCTTTCTTTTCTTTCGAGACCCTGCCCAGGATAGCGCCAATCTGACATGCAGCAGACATGAGCATAGCGGTCTTGCTCTTTAATATCTCAAGATACTCATCCTCTGTTGTATCAGGGTCATTGCTCTTTAAAAGTTGAAGTATCTCGCCTTCTGACATCTGCGTTGTTGTCTTTGATATAACCCTGAGTATCTCCATATCACCATGCTCAATCATGAGATAGAAGGATTTGGAATAGAGAAAATCCCCGACAAGAACACTTGCACCATTACCCCAGACTTCGTTCGCAGATATATTCCCCCTCCTCATATCTGCCTCATCAACAACGTCATCGTGCAGAAGGGTCGCAGTGTGTATAAATTCTACTATTGATGCAAACGGGACATGACTCTCCCCTTTATAATTGCAGAGTTTTGAAGATAGAAGCACAAGAAGAGGTCTTATCCTCTTGCCTCCGCTGCCCAATATATATTCACCCATCTTCCTTATAAGAAATATGTTTGAGTGGAGGTTTTTCTTAAATTCTGACTCAACCTTTTTAAGGTCGTCTTTTATAAGGTCGTATATCTGCTGTATTGTAACAGTTTCTGTATTAGTTGCCTTTTTGTAAGATATCCTCATACCCCTTCTCCATATAGCCGATTCTGAAAACCCTGCCCAAATCAAAACCTGTAAACCATATCTTCCACAAGTTACCGTCCTTTATTACCCTTGGACTGAAACTGGATGCCTCATTCCATTCTCCGTTATCACCAATATCTATAAGCGGTTCTTCTTTTGGTTTAATCCATGATATGCCATCTTCTGAAAATGCAGCCCCTATCCTCATTGCACCGCCATTATTGTTTGCATCCACGCCAGTATACCACATAAAATAACCGCCTTCTACTGATACAACCATTGGATATGATACTGCATAGCCATCCCATTCTTCTTTTCCGCCGGCAATAAGCACAGGTGACAGAAGTTTTGTCCATTTAATCCCATCTTTTGATTCAGCATAACCTATTTTCCATTCTCCAAATTTATTTGAGCCCCCATACCACATTTTGTAAACAGAACCTTCTTTGATTATAACCGGATAGGCAACCATTTCATCATCCCATGAACCTGCATCACCAGTCATAAGGACAGGGTTTTCTGTATACCTCTCCCAGTTTATGCCGTCATAGGATGCTGCATAACCTATACTTGGCGGGTATTTTGGTGAACCCCCATAGCCATAATACCACATCTTATACATATCTCCGTCCCTCATAACAAACGGATATGCGACCTGCACATCGTCCCATGAACCGCTGTTACCTTTGTCAAAGACAGGGTTTTTATCAAACCTCTGCCAGTTAATCCCATCATTAGAAACTGCGTACCCGATCCTAAATGTATCTCCGTCATGACCCGAATACCACATCCTGTATTTCCCGTGTTCCTTCAAAATCCAGCCGCCTGCCACACCAAAACTGTCCCAGCCGTCCTTTGCCCCCGGGTCAATTGCTTTATGCCCTTCAAACCTCTGCCACCTGTAACCATCTTTTGAATATGCAAATGCAATCCTGTTTTTTGAGCCGTCAAACTCCTCATACCACATCTTATATACACCGTTATCCATAATGACCATTGGACCTTTAATATCCTTTATCATACCATCGGGCTTAAACTGCACACCGTGCCTTTTCCATTTTATCCCGTCTATGGATGATGCAAAATGTATCTCATAGCCATTATCTCCATAGACTGAATACCACATCCTGTAAGCGCTCCCATCTTTTACTACCCATGGTGAAATTATACCCTTGCCTTTAATAACAGGGTTTCCAGAGATTTTCTCCCAGTTGATACCGTCTTTGGACACTGCAACCCCAATCCATTCCTCTTTGTTATTATAGCCAACATAATACATCCTGTAGCCGTTTGATTCCTTAATTACACATGGATATGCTGCCTGTGTGCTGTCCCACCCGTTCCCTGTCTTTAAGACAGGTATATCTTTATACCTGTGCCAGTTAAGCCCATCATCTGAGTATGCATACCCTATCTGCAGCATCCTGCCATCATACCCCGTATACCACATCCTGTAAGTTTTTCCCTCTTTTATGACAGAAGGGTAACCTGCTCCCATCCTGTCCCAATTATCACCGGGTGTAAAAACAGGTGCAAGAGATTTCCGCCAGTTTATACCATCCTTTGAAGATGCAAACCCTATCTTTGTTTTATTACCATTAAAACCCGAATACCACAACCTGTAAGTATCCCCATCTTTTATAACACTTCCGCTGAAAACCGAATCGCCGTCCCAGCCTGCACCCTCACCCACTCCCAGTACAGGGTTCATCTTATGCCTTATCCATCTATTTCCATCAGCAGATTCAGCAAAACCTATCCTTGTCCTCCTCCCGTCAAATCCTGCATAAAACATCAGGTAATTATCCCCCTTTCGCAGCACAACAGGCTTGAAAACTTCTTTTATCTCCCAGCCCAAATCTGGTTTTAATGCATCGCCTTTCATCTCCCATATAATGCCGTCTCTTGAGTCTGCCAGACCTATCTTAAAACCTGCCTTTGGCTCTGTCTTTATGGAATACCACATCTTATATCCCTTTGAGTCTTTAATAATCCATGGATGGAAGGAATGCACCCTGCCGAAATCTATTGGTGAATTTTTAAGTCTTTTCCATGAAATCCCGTCAGATGATTCTGCAGCGCCTATTTTATACGATACCCCTGCTGACCCTGTATAAAACATGAGATACCTCCTGCTGTCCTTAACCACCATTGGATACTGGACACTGAATCCATCCCATGTATCTTCTATTGCAGGCTCAAATACAGGGTTTTTATGTCTATCCCATGAAATGCCATCATTAGATGTGGCATAACCTATTGAGAGTCTCCTGCCGTTACTCCCTGTGTACCACATCTTGTAGATATTACCGTCTTTTATCACGCAAGGGTATGCAGCGCTGGAATTATCCCATGAACTGCTGTCCTTACTGTGTTCAAATACAGGCAAGTCAGACTTTTCCCATTTAAAACCATCGCTTGATACAGCGTATCCAATCCTGTATCTCTTTCCATTATAACCTGTATACCACATCTTGAATAAATTTCCGTCTTTGATAACACTCCCTGGTTCCGTGTCCTGACTGTCCCATGGTGCTGGACTACCTGCAGATAACACGGGCTGGGCATTAGAAACAGTGATGAGTGAGAAGTGAGGGGTGAGGGGTAAAAAGAATAAAATACAAATGAGCATTAGACCCTTGAACCCTCGAACCCTTGAACCCTGTTTTATAATCACTTAAACATCTCCATAAGTTTGTCTTCTATGTCAGCAAACCAGACCTGCGTCTCAAGCGGGAGGAGCAGGTTAATATATGCGAGATAGCCGCTTACCATTAGGACACCAAGTGATATAAATATAATACCGCTTATCATGCTTGTTGAATGTAAAAGGAGTGTATGCCCAAGTATATTAACCTCCCATCCCTTACCCTTTAAAAACCTCCAGAACATGCCGTCCCTGTCCATATTTTTAAACATGAGGGAAATCACCATAAGGGGCAGACCGAGACCCAGTGCATAAATAAACAACAACCCTGCACCTTTTATAAGACCTTCCTCTGTTGCTGCAAGGATAAGTATGCCGGCAAGGATTGGTCCAACACACGCTGTCCAGCCGAACGCCATAAAAACACCGAATATAAATGCCCCGCCAAGTGTTGCGGAAGGGCTCCTATGAAATAAATTTGCACCGCTGAAACCCTTGCCTATAAAGGACATAAAACCGAATATTATTATCAGGGTACCACCGATAGTTGTTATTGCAGATATATGCACCCTTAAAAACGAACCGATAAAACCTGCTGTTGCACCCATGACAGAAAAAACCATTGCAAGCCCGAGGAAAAAGAAAAATGTCATAGCCATAATACGGCTTTTGTCACCCTGAAATGTGAATGCAAAATATGCAGGCAGTATCGGCAGTGTACATGGAGAAAGGAAACTCAGCATACCTGCCAGAAATGAAAGGATTGCAAGCGGTAAGATGCCTGTCTCCGGCAATTTTGCACCCCAGTTGAGTTTTTCACCTTGTTTACCCTTCTTAATGCCGTCTGGTTTCATGCTATTGTAAACTGCAGAAATGAAATATACCTGTGCCTGCGGCGGCGTATCCTTATATAATGAGATAAGGTATCCAAGCGTGCCATCTGCAATGTCTTTA
>MGPS01000013.1:21257-76170 GCA_001797495.1 Deltaproteobacteria bacterium GWC2_42_11 | reverse complement strand
GAAAGGCAGTTTGAACTTCTGACATATCTACCTCTTTTTTCGACTGTAAATTATACCTCCCCCTTTCTTTTGTCAAGCATTTTTTCGCCTGTTTTTTCGCCTGTTGTCAGATTTTGAAAAAAGGAAGTTAATTTAATCTTTCAAATTTTATGAATTTTTGATAGAAAGGCATGGACTTTCATAATATGGAGATAAAGGGGACACAACCCTTTTCTTGACTTTCGTTGTCTGGAGTTATATGAATAAGGCACTATGCCGCGGATAGCAAGAGCAGTAATATAAGGTATTCCTTATCATGTGTAACCCAAAAGGGGTACAGGGGTACAGCAGACCTGCCTGTGCGTCCATGCACACGCAGACAGAGAGGATATATTCGTTGATGATGTGGATATGCCTGAAAGGGCTGCATCCCCTTTATCCCCCCTTATTCCCTCAAGAGAAACTAACTAAATGACAAACCGTAAATACATCCCTCTTTTTTTCTTAAGCATACTGATTCTATCCATCCTCCCTGCCTATTCACAGGATGTATATGAAAAAAAACGGCAAATAATGGTGAAGAAGGATATACAAGGACGGGGTATCACGGATAAAAAGGTTTTGGATGTGATGGGAAAGATGCCCCGACACCTTTTTGTTGATGAGCGTCTTAAGAATTCAGCATATGAAGATTATCCCCTCCCCATAGATGAAGATCAGACCATATCCCAGCCCTATGTAGTTGCTTTGATGACCGAGGTATTGCGGCTTAAGCCTTCTGACAGGGTTCTGGAGATAGGCACAGGTTCAGGCTATCAGGCGGCTATTCTTGCAGAGATAGTGAAAGAGGTTTATACCATAGAGATTAGAAAAAAACTTGCAGAAAAGGCTGAAAAAAGGCTTAAAGAGATGGGCTATAAAAATGTAAAGGTTAAGTATGGGGACGGATATTTTGGCTGGGAAGAATATGCATTGTTTGATGCCATAATCATCACTGCTGCTGCAAATCATATTCCACCGCCGCTGATAAAACAATTAAAGGAAGGCGGAAGGATGGTTATCCCGCTTGGCAGCACTGTCTACAGCCAGACCCTTATTCTTGCCACAAAGATAAAGGGGGAGATTAACCTTGAGGAGATAACCTCCGTGAGATTTGTCCCTATGATTGGCGAGGTGGAGAAGGCTGTAAAATAGCGATTAAAAACCCCAAAAATCAATGTCTATTTTTGGGAGAAGGCAAGGTAAAAAAGGCAAGGACATATGAAATACCGCCCATCCAGAGAACTGCCTTAAAACCAATGACTATAGCCAGCATGATGGTGAGTATAGGCGCTAGAACAGAGAAACAACCATTGACGGCCCATGCCCACGGAATGAGAGAGTGGTTTCCTGCGCCGAGTGATTTAATCCCGAGCGGAAACGGTATCCCCATGAGAAAACCGAGCGGAATAAGCACAATGAATGAGATGACAATTTTAACCGACAATGCATGGAGAGAAATAACATCAGAGATTGCGGGTATAACAAGGCTGTATGCAATGATGAGAAATGAGATTACAAAAAGCATAGCCCGGTTTCTTAGCAAGGAAAATTTGTGGCTCAAAAGACTTCCCGCACCCGAGCTAATCAGTATGGATGTAAGGACAACGCTGACAGCATAAGAAGGATTTTCCAGAGGGAGTATCATCTTCTGAATCATGGTGATTTCTACAAACATAAAGCCAATGCCGATGAGAGCAAAATAGATGAGGGATGAATAACCGCCCTTAACCTTCGCATCTCCATGCCTTTTTGCAACAGCAGGGAGAAATATAAAAATGATACTCAGGAGCAGAGCCTGTATAAAAACCACAGGGAGAAGATACCCCTCTTCTATAAAATACTGCCACTTTTCACCCATCTGCCTGTAGATTGTTTTTATATTCTTGAGCCTTAAGTAATAAGAAAAGAACGGATTTTCATCCCGGACAGGGCTTATGTCAAAGATATAATTATGCTGAAAACTCTTTCTATTTTCTAAATCAAGAATACTCTTAAATGCCGCGAAATATTCATTTGAAGGCTGCCGCACATAAATATTTGTTTCTTGTTCTGTAATCCCCGGAAGATATATGAGGTCAAACCTCCTTTCCCTGCAAAATTTTTTGACTGATTCTATTTCATCAAAAGAAAATGGCGATTTTTTTGCAAGGATAGATACAGTTCCCCAACTTCTTATAGCTGCAATATTTTTATCTGCATCCGCTATCCCGCTCTCATCCATTGCCAAAACTATGGTGTTTAAAAGCCTTAACTCTGCCCTTGGCGGATGGAGAATGAAGAGGTGCATGCTCAGTATGCCATTATCTTTTAAATGCCCCAGATATTCTTTGAATGCCTCAACAGTAAATCTGTAGTCCTCTGAGATTCCAAAAAAGCCTCCTGGTGATGCGCCCATTAAGGGAATATCAATGGCATCAAATTTTTTATCTCTCTTTTTAAGCCATGACCTTCCCATGCCAGACCATGTATCCTGGCTATAGATACCATGAGAAAATTCTGTAAAATCATCTCGTATGACCTTTATGACCTGCGGGTTGGAATCAACCTTATAGATGTTTTTTGAGTTGTAATAGCGGGCAAGCAATACCTCCATGCCTCCTTTTGGCTCAAGAATTAACACATCCGTTTTTTTGCCAATCTCATAAGAAAGGGCAGAGGGGAGGTATGTTAAAAACCTGAGTGCATGGTTATCCCGGGCGTCGGTAAGAGCATTTATCTCACCTCCATCTATGGAAATGCCGATCTGTTCAGGAAGCGGGTCAAGATATTTCAGGCTCAGCCCAGGTGCAAATCGTGCCGCAGGGCTTTTAAATGTGTCTATACGTGAATATGGGCTGTTGTATGTCCTGATATGTTCTGCCCCAGGAAATTTTAAAGCAGCCTGAAGGGCTTTGTACGGAGACACTCTGGGAGTAATGATGTCCGGCATGATTAAAAGGAAGAAATTTGATGCAATCAAGCACAGCGCAGCAATCTTTATCCTTCGCTGCCCAATGATAAATGCACCCAATAATGCCAGTGAAGATATAATAATAATAGCCTTCTCAGGAGGCGTTATGCTCAATAAAAATAGAATGACAATTGAGCCTGTGCCTGCGCCAATGAGGTCTGAGCCATATAACAGCCCTGATTTTTCACTTATTATGGAAAACGCAGATGCCATACAAAACCCGAAAAAGAGAAATGGGATAGAAAGTATCATGTAGTAAAGGCATATATAAAAAATCTGAACTCTTTCCCATGCAAGCCTTACGGGGTCAAAGGGTATCTGGTTTGAAAGCATATAACTTAAGGATATGCCCGCGCCAAGGAGCAGCCCGTATATTCCAATCCGTTCATAGGGGAAGGAGATATCTCCTCCCTTTTGGCTGGCCACAGGGGTCGCCCCTGCAATTTTGGGATAGAGTGAAAGAACCGTGCCGCTTGCGCCAATGCCTAGCATTGCTATACTGATAACCATAAATGCAAAATGATACCATAGCGAGATGGAGAATATCCTTATTAAGGCTATCTCATATGCAAGGGATGAAAATGAGAAGAGAAAGATTGCTGCGTATATCTTTATTTTTGTCATTTGAATTTCAATCTATCATTGCCTATTGTCTTTGACAAGGGACAAACGGATATGTTTTAAATATAATGTAAAAGCCGATAGGACCCCTTCTTAGGCAATTTCTTCTCTGCCAATCCTGCATCTTAATAAGAGGTTAAAAAGCTAAGAGGTTAATATTTTTATCTCCAACGACTGCCGCACGGACACGGCTCATTTCTTCCTATTAGCCTCTTAGCCTCAATGTCATGGCTATAGTCAATGACTGTCTGTATTTATACCGCACCCTGCAAGTTCCATCCATAGAAACCGTGCAAAGGCAGTAATTTTCCTCATTGCAAAGCTTTACTAAAATCAGCAAGTGTGTTATTCAAAATTATGTTTTCCCGCCGTTTTATATTAAGCCTTTTCGGGGTATTATTATTCCTCCTGTCTTTCAGAATGAGACCAGCCGTGGCAAATATATTCTTTAAGCCAAAAAAGAAGATGAAGCCGAGAATATTGTCTGACCTTTTTACAGAAGGAGATAAATCGCTTGTCAGCGCTGCAGGCAGCGGCACAGTAAAGGAGATGATAAGGGAGGCTGTGTCCCTCATAGGCGGCTTTGAAAGGCTCAACCTGAAAGGGAAAACTGTCCTTGTAAAACCCAATTGTGTATCAGGGGAGAAAAATCCCGCGACAACAAATCCAGAGGTTGTAAAGGCAGCAGTAGAAATTCTTTATGAACAAGGGGCAAAAAAGGTCTATGTTGGGGACATGTCTGCCCTTGCCACTCTTTCCACTGTAAGAAATATGGAACGGAACGGGATAAAGAAGGCGGCAGAGGATGCGGGTGCAGAGGTTATTGTGTTTGAAGATTATGACTGGGTTGAGGTGGTGTTACCAGGAGCTTTGTATATTGATAAGGCGTATGTTACAGAATGGATTTACAATGTGGACATTATCATAAATCTGCCTGTCATAAAGACACACAGGTCTGCAAGCTATACCATCACTTTAAAAAACTTCATCGGATGCACTCACCTGAAACAAAGGCCTTATCTTGTAGACTCAAGCCATTGGGAAGAACTCATATCAGAATTTAACATTGCCTATCGTCCTGATTTAAATATTGTTGACGGTACTGTCTCAATGATAGAGGGAGGCCCGTGGGAAGGGACGTCGGCACATACAAACCTTATAATAGCAAGCGGAGACCGTGTTGCAGCAGATATAGTTGGACTTGGCATAATAAAATCATTCGGCAAATGGAAGATGGTTACAGAAAAGGATGTCTGGGAGCAGAGGCAGATAAAGAAGGCAGTTGAACTTGGAATCGGCAGAGGCAAGGATAAGATAAAGTTTATTTTAGGTTCAGGGGGTAAAAAGTTTAGAACATTGATGGAGAAGGTGCAGATGGAAACGGGGTTTTAACAATGAACCTCCCCATTCCCAAATCTCAGAAATCGTGTTATTGTTAACATCCAATAAGCCATAAATGATAACAAACTTCCTTTCACTTTGGCTTTCTCTTTCTCTTTAAAAACCCCCCTCTCCCTTATCTATAATTATTTGGGCTTTTCCGCCGCCATTATCAGATAACGGTTAGGCTAAACGGAATTGCGAAGCAATTTAGGTGAGCATAATGAACCGCTTAGCCAATGTTATCTGCCGTTGCGGGCAATTCCTTTTTTAATGGTCGCTGCCCCTATTTTCCCCGCCCCTATTTTCCCCAAATGGAATAGGTTACGGTTTTATACTGTGAAAAGAGAGTTCTCCTTCCTTGAAAGAACCATTTTTATTCAGAACAACCTTTAGGAGAAACGGTTTTCTTGGCGGCATGGAATTAAATCTGATGTCATAATATTCAATAACATAATCATCTCCCAACTCAACCGCGGTGATAACAGGAAATCTGGCAAACCACCTATATATCTTTACCACTTCAAGAGTTTCAGCCTTTTTTATTATGTCATCCTGTGCAGACACCTTATCAAATGCCTCTTTAGATATTTTATCTCTGAGTATATCCACATTCATCTGGTAGAATTTATCTTTATCTTCAACAAACACAGACCATTTGAATGGAGAAAACGGCAGCGGGACTGCCTCAACCCTTGATGGATTTATAGACATCCCTGCCGCTTCCTTTTCAGCCCTGTGTACGGCAATGCCTTTGAATACATATGCCATTGTAAGGTAAGCGGCTATCAGTATAATGGCAGTAAATGCAATCATCTTTGCCCTGTCTTTCATGAATATCCATAAGAGCGGCGGCAGTATGAATATAAGGGAAAAATATGGGTCAATTATGAATACAAGGTCAAGGCTGTATCTGGATGTATCAAACGGGAAAAACACCTGTGTGCCGTAGGATGTTATAATGTCAAGGAATATGTGTGTACCGATGCCGAGAGCACTCATGCCGGCAAAAGTCAGATAATCCGCCTTTCCTCTTATCTGTTTGAAAAACATGGGGACAATAAATGCAATGATTAGTGCAAGCGGGATTATGCCGATGATGGAATGGGTAAAGCCCCTGTGGTATTTCAGGTATGCAACAGGTCCTGCAAGACGGAGTGTAAAGTGGTCAATATCAGGGATGAGTGCACCTGCAACAAAGGTAATGCTTGCTGCCCTTCCCCATCTCTGATAAAAACCTGTCCTTGATATAAGTATGCCTGAAAAACCATGCGTTATTGGGTCCATTATCAGTCAATCCGTGAATAAGTGATAAAAATAAAAAGGGGCATAGAATATTCTACGCCATTTTAAAAACCTATTAACTTCCCATTTAGTTAAGACAACCTATACTTACCAGTCTTATGTCCGCCAATCCGTTTAACAAGGCTATCTTGCAATAAAGGTTTTAAAATAAAATGCGCCCCCTGCTTGGTTACTTTCAACTCAGATTGAATCTCTTTTATATTTAATGACGTTTCTCTGAGTAAATGCAGAAGTTTTTCCTGTTTAGGGGTCAAAGCAATAGAACCTTTTTTACCTTCTAATTTAATAGATTCAATCCTCATCCACATCCTTTCAAGTGTAAGTTCCACTGCTTCTGCAATAAATTCCAGCCGGCCTGTGAGGTCTTCTTTTTGCTGACGGACATTATCCAAAGCAGCATAATACCTTTGCCTGCTTTCCCAGAAAACTTCATCAACTGAAAAGATATGGTGAGTATCAAATTTTCTTTTGTATAATTCCCATGTGGCAAGAACACATCCCACCCTTCCATTACCATCACCAAAGGGATGGATAAATTCAAATTGATAATGAAGAATGGCAGAGGAAAATACAGCAGGCAGAGATCGTCCTTGACCGTTTAACCCCTCAAGAAATTCACCTGCCAGCATGGAAACATCTTCATATTTTGGCGGAACATGATTTCCTACATACATATGGTATGTTCTGGATGCCCCTACAGGTTCCCTTTCAAGAACACCCTCACCTATGATTTTATGAATTTTTAATATATCGTTTTGAGATATACTTCTTTTATTTGCATGTTTTGAGATATACCGTAATGCAGCAAAGTAGTTAACTATTTCATTTACATTTTTATTCTTTGCATGAGGTAATTTACCGCCATCAGACTATTGAGGAGTTTTTGTCAACGGCTGTTATGGAGTGGGTGAGGTGATAACGCCCTTCTTTGTAATCTCATCATTATCAATAATTGAAGTTTGTATTGGAGAGGACAGGTTTCGTAGGTAGATAATTTGCTGTGGGAATAGATGGGCATACAATGAGGCTCCTTAAATACCTTTGCGGTTGTCTTTATTTTTTGAACAATGTTGAATCGTTTCCATCTGTCAGTATTTTAAATCTTACACCTTTAACAAAAGCCTGTCAATCTTTAAAGATTAAAACATTTGACATTTATTCTATTTTGAGTAAAATTACTCAAGATATTGAGTAATTTGTAAGCAAGCCTGCAACCTTTTGTTATCGCTGCATTTTATGGACTTAAATTGAGGTTTCGTAATGTATAGCCGTCCCATATATAAGACCCTTTTATCAAGACTTAAGGAGCCGAGGAGATTTCTGCAGGTTCTGGCAGGGCCGAGGCAGGTGGGTAAAACCACCCTGATAAGACAGGTTATAGAGGCGCTCAAGGTTCCCAGTCATTATGCATCAGCAGATGAGCCGACATTGAAAAGCGCGGTTTGGATTGAGCAGCAATGGGAAATAGGCAGGCTTCAAGCAAGGAAAAATGAAAAAAGGGGGGACGCTTCTTGCCCTTGATGAGGTGCAGAAGGTATCAGGCTGGTCTGAGATTGTAAAGCGTCTGTGGGACGAAGATACTGCTAAAAAAACTCGGCTGAAGGTTGTATTGCTTGGCTCATCTCCGCTTTTTATCCAGCACGGGTTGACTGAAAGCCTTGCAGGACGTTTTGAGATTATCCCCCTTACCCACTGGTCATTCTCTGAAATGAAAGATGCCTTTGGCTGGGATGTTGAGCAGTTTATATATTTCGGCGGCTATCCCGGTGCAGCCGGTTTAATAGATGATCAGGAGCGCTGGTCGCGGTATATTATTGACTCGCTGATTGAGACTACTCTCTCAAGGGATATTCTTCTTATGACCCGCGTGGACAAGCCGGCGCTGCTCAGAAGACTGTTTCTTTTAGGCTGTGATTATTCAGGCCAAATTTTATCCTACCAAAAGATGCTGGGGCAGTTGCAGGATGCAGGCAACACCACAACCCTTGCACATTATCTAGAACTGCTCGCAGGCGCCGGCATGTTGACAGGCTTGCAGAAATTTGCCGGAAAACAGATTAAACAGCGGGGGTCAAGCCCGAAGATGCAGGTTCTGAATACAGCGCTGATGACTGCTCAGTCTAATATCTCATTTGACACAGTCATAACCAATCGCGACTTTTGGGGCAGGCTGGTGGAAACGGCTGTTGGCGCTCATTTGGTTAATGGCACAACCAGCACAAAGGCAGAGGTGTTTTACTGGCGCGAACGGGGCAAGGAGGTGGACTTTGTCATGCGTCTGGGCAAAATCATTGTTGCAATAGAGGTAAAAAGCGGCAGAAGTAAGGATACCCTTGCAGGAATGGAGGCATTTTTTTCTATCTTCAAACCACAAAAGAAACTGGTGGTTGGCGGCTCCGGCATCTCTATTGAAGAGTTTTTATCAACGGCTGTTATGGAGTGGGTAAAATAAAGATATTGGAGTTTATATTTGAGGGGGCAGGTTTCGTATGTGGATAATCTGCTGTGGGAATAGAGGGGTATAAGGTTTAACCTCCTTATTTTGTCAGACAAACAATACTATTTTTAAGGACAAAATACCAGAGGGCTGCGACAAAGGTTGGTCAGTGGGGTTTAATAATTTTGAGTAATTTGTAAAGAAACTGCTGGTCGGTGGAATCGGCATCTCTATTGAGGAGTTTTTGTCAACGGCTGTCATGAAGTAGGTAGGGTGAAAAGATGGGAGGAAAAATCCAGAAGGTGCAATACCTCTGATACATGCCAATCAGAGCAGTTTAAATAGAACTGCCCATTTTATTACTCGGGTATTGTTTAGATAGCAAAAACCTGTTGACAAAGCGATAGTACAGCAGCATATTTTAAACCATGAAAGATAATATTTCGCATACTGAAATAAATTACATAAAACGCAGGTTGGCGCCAATAATGAGGCAAACTACCGCAATATTCTCTGTTGTCGTGGTGACTGGAGCGCGGCAGGTAGGTAAAAGCACCATGCTTCGGAATGAATTTCAGGACTTTGCCTATATAACCATGGATGACTATGACATTATGGAAAGGGCACGGCTCGACCCCCAGTCGCTTTGGAGAGATAAGGATTGCATTATAATTGACGAGGCATTATGCAAATGCCAAATTAGGATCTATGAGGTATGCTCACCTTGCACCAAGCCATAAGGCTAAAGCAGTAGATGTGATGGACAAGACTTTGCACGGGGAAAAGTATCACAATTTTATCACAGTAAGGGGTTTCAACGGTGTTTCTAATGTCGTATAATTCTGCAATCCCTTGATTTTTCTGGTGGAGCTGAGGGGGATCGAACCCCTGACCTACAGACTGCCAGCCTGTCGCTCTCCCAACTGAGCTACAGCCCCATTACCATTCTCTGAGATTAAAAATATCATCACACAATTACATTGTCAACCCCCATTTTACCTCCCAAAAATAGACATTGATTTTTGGGGAAACCTGCAAGTTGGCTGCCAGACGAGGCAGCGGACAATTTTTGAGACGAGCCGTATGTTCACCGATACGGTGAGGAATAAAAATTGGCCGATAACGAAGTATGGCAGCCAAATCGCAGGTTTGTAAAATAGCGAGGTTTTTAATCGCTATTTTACGGTTACCTATACCTTTGCCCGAAAATATCTTTTTGCTGTTGCTGCCTGCCCCGCCTACAAACCTGGTGGGACAGGCATCTTGCCTATCATCACAGGCTGGAAGCCTGTGCCACTGGCGGGGCAGGCAGCAGCGAGATTTTCATGCCCCTTTGTAAGATAAGCCTCCTGTAGGTTCATATTTAGTCCCGTCATAGATTGACAACTGTTTTACTGGGTGGTATTTTATAATCATGTCTTTTAAATCAGGTTTTGTTTCAATAATAGGGAGTCCGAATGTCGGGAAATCAACACTCCTGAATATTCTCGTGGGTGAAAAGGTTGCAATTGTATCCACAAAACCGCAGACCACGCGTAATAAGATAACGGGCATAAAAAACCTTAAAGACTGCCAGATCATTTTTCTGGACACACCCGGCATACACAGGACAAAATCAGAATTTAACGCGATGATGATGAAACAGGCACTGTCTTCGCTTAGGGATGTCGACATAATTATTTACATGATCGCTGCTAATAAACCACTGGACGATAACGAGAGATATAACATTAGTCTCTTAAAACGTGTTAAAAATCCTGTAATCCTGTGCATAAACAAAATAGACCTTATTAAGAAGGACACACTGCTGCCCATTATTAAGGGATATTCCAGCCTGCATAAATTTGAAGAGGTTATACCAATATCCTGCATAAAGAATGACGGTATAGACATACTGCTTGAAAAGGTTATAGGATTACTGCCAGAGGGTCCAAAATATTTCCCTGAAGACATATTGACTGACCTGCCTGAAAAATTTCTTGCTGCAGAGATTATAAGGGAAAAGGTCTTTGAACTCACTAAAGAGGAGGTACCTTATTCCACTGCTATCCAGATAGAAGAGTTCAGGGAAGAAACAGGGAAAAATCTTGTGCGGATAATGGCAGCAATAAATGTGGAAAGAGAATCACAAAAGGGCATCATAATCGGTAAAAAAGGCAGTATGCTGAAAGAGATAGGCACCCGTGCAAGGCTTGATATAGAGAAACTCCTTGGGACAAGGGTTTTCTTAAAACTTTTTGTGCGGGTTCAGGAAAAGTGGACTGAAGATACAAGGGTGTTAAGGGAGTTTGGGTATTTCAGATGAAACCAATTGTTGCAATAGTCGGCAGACCCAATGTTGGCAAATCATGTCTGTTTAACAGGATAGTCGGCAGGAAAAAGGCTATTGTTCTGGATGAGCCGGGTGTAACAAGGGATTTAAACTACGGAGATGTAACTGATAAAGATATTTCTTTTACACTTATTGACACAGGCGGCTTTGAACCTGATGCAAAGGACAAAATGTTCTCCATGGTAAGAGAACAGGCACAGATGGCTATTGAAGAATCTGATATAATTATATTCCTGATGGATGCACGGGCAGGGCTTACATTAAATGATATAGATGTTGCTTCCATCCTGAGAAAAACTTCAAAGCCCGTAATATATACAGTAAATAAGGTTGATACACCTGCAGTCGGAAACAAACTCGGAGATTTCTTTAAACTCGGGATGGAAGAGATAATACCTGTTTCTGCAGAGCACGGCATAGGCATTGATGAACTTATAGATAAAATAAGGCTCCTCGTCCCTGCCGGAGAATATATTGATGAGGATGATGAAAGAATAAGGATTGCGGTTGTCGGGAGACCTAATGTCGGAAAATCAACACTGGTCAACAAACTGGTCGGCTATGAAAGGGTTATGGTAAGCAATATCCCAGGCACAACCAGAGATGCCATTGACACATCTTTTGAAATGGGCAAAAGGAAATACATCCTTATAGATACAGCAGGGATAAGGCAGAAGGGTAAGATAAGCAGAACCATTGAAAGGTACGCTGTTGTGCACGCGATAAGGAGTATCGAGCGGTGTGATGTGGCGCTCATCCTTATAGATGCTGTAGAGGGAATCACAGAGCAGGATGAAAGGATAGCAGGCATAGCCTATGAAAAGGGGAAGGGATGCATCCTCGTCATTAATAAATGGGATGCTGTTGAAAAAGAAACAAACACAGCAAAGGAATACGAGGAGAGGATTAAGTGGAAGGCAAAGTTCCTTCAGTTCGCACCTGTCGTCTTTGTATCCGCACTAACAGGACAGCGCATCAACAAAATAATTGCAGTTGTCGATGAGGTTGCAGCACAACTTTCTACGAGGGTGCAGACATCCTTGCTGAACAAGTTTTTTAATAAATTTACGAAGGCACCCCAACCGCCGCGGTATAAAAATAAAGAGATTAAAGTTTACTATATAACACAGACCTCTATCAACCCGCCGACATTTGTGGCTTTCACAAACTACCCTGAAGGTATCCACCTTTCCTATGAGAGATTTCTGATAAACAGAATAAGGGAAGAGTTCGGTCTTGATAAAATTCCTGTAAAACTTATCTTTAAGAAGAGATAGTAAGAACTATAACCCGTATTTCTCAAATTTATACCTCAAAGACCTGAAACTCAGCCCGAGGAGTTTTGCTGCCTTAGTTTTTACACCGCCTGACATTTTAAGTGCCTTCAGAAACATTTCCTTTTCGTATGATTCTATGGTCTTTTCAAGGTTAAAGTCAGATGGCAGAATTTCTGTAATATGAAACGGCAGCCGAGTAAGTCTTTTCTTTTCAAGGTTAAAGTCAGATGGCAGAATTTCTGTAATAGAATACCGTAAGTTTTCCGGCAAACTTTCAGGAAGTATTATGTCAGATGCCTCTAGCGCCACAGCCCGTTCAATAATATTTTCAAGTTCTCTGACATTCCCGGGGTAGTTGTAATGCAATAGAATTTTCACAGCCTCCTCTGATATCTTTTTTATATCCTTGCCGAGTTCTTTCCTATATTTTTCAAGAAAATGGTCTGCCAGCATAGGGACATCCTCTCTTCTTTCCCGCAAGGCAGGTATATATATAGGTATGACATTAAGCCTGTAAAACAGGTCCTCCCTGAATCTACCTTCTTTCACCTCATCCTCAATATCCCTGTTGGACGCAGCAATTATGCGGACATCCACTGATATATCATCTATACCGCCGACCCTCCTGAAACTCCTTTCCTGTATAACCCGTAAGAGTTTGACCTGTGTGTGAAGAGGAAGTTCTGTAATCTCATCCAGAAATATCGTACCGCTGTTTGCTGCTTCAAAAAGGCCGCTCTTATTTGCAATTGCACCTGTAAATGCACCTTTCTGATGCCCGAACATCTCACTTTCTATCAGGTTTTCAGGGATTGCGCCACAGTTTACAGCAATAAAAGTGGCACCCTTCCTGTCCCCCTCGTAATGGATTGCCCTTGCAACAAGTTCCTTACCTGTACCGCTTTCGCCTGTAATAAGGATATTGCTTTTTGTAGAAGCAACCCTTTTTATTAAATTATATATATCTACCATCTTTGAACTTATACCTATCAGGTTTGCAAAACCGTACTTTTGTTTTAACTCCTTCTTAAGAACGATATTCTCCTTTTCCAGTTGCCGCATATCCAGTGCCTTTCGCACAATGAGTTTTACCTCATCCACATTAAACGGCTTTGAAATATAATCATACGCACCTACCTTCATTGCCTTTACCGCATTATCAATGCTTGCATATGCTGTAATAACAATGACAGTTGTTTCAGGGCATACCTCTTTTACCTTTTCCACAAACGAGACACCATCCATACCCCCCATCTTTATATCAGTAATGATGAGGTCAAATGTCCCCTTGTCACACAGGGCAAGTCCATCCTCTGCAGACGTTGAGGTGGCTACCTTGTAGCCTTCTTTCTTGAACATTATCTCAAGGAAGTCCCTCATGCTTTTTTCATCATCAACTATGAGTAGTTTCTCTTCTTTTGCCATTTTCTAGTCCCCCTTCCTTGCAAGTGGAAGACACATCTTAAATGCAGTCCCTTTCCCTTTTTCACTCTCCGCAACTATTGTTCCGCTGTGGCTATCTATAACCCTGTGGACTATCGCGAGACCAAGTCCTGTCCCTCCATCCTTTGTTGTAAAGAACGGATCAAATATATTGTCTATATCCTTTTCGTCAATACCTCTCCCTGTATCAGAGACAGTTATTTCTATGGAATGCGGCTGTAATCTATGTCGTCCTGCATGGATAAACAGCCTCCCCCCACCTGGCATTGCATGCTGGGCATTCAAAAATAGATTCCAGAAGACCTGCTTCATGCTCCGCTGGTCTGCCAGAATTTTGAGGTTATCCTCAATCTCTGTAAATATATCTATACTACCGGCACCAGGGCTGTTTTTAAACATCTCAACGATTTCTTCTATCAGGTTTTTTATATCAACTTCAACCTTTTTAGGCGGTGCAGGTTTGGCAAACAAAAGAAAGTCCGTAATCAGCAGATTAAGCCTGTTTGTCTCCCGGAGTGCGATATCCATCAGATGTAAATCATCCCCGGCAAGTTTAAGGTCATGTTTCAAAACCTGTATCGAGCCGTTTATAGAAGCAAGGGGGTTTCTGATTTCATGCGCCAGACCTGCAGCAAGTTCGCCAAGAGACTTGAGCCTTTCATCCCTCCTCATCCTCTCTTCTATGTCCTTTAACGAAGTCAAGTCCCGGACTATCAGAATATAACCCGTCTCTTTGCCCGTTTCATCCTTCATCTCTGACACTGTAAACCCCAGATAAAGTCTTTGTCCGTCCCTCCTTTCAAAAGTTATTTCACCTCTCAAAAAAGATAGCAGTATGGCATTTTTAAAAGAATCACCCTCTGTAAGCCCTGTAAAAAAATCACCAAGCCTTTTATTATATACCTCACTCATTGCATATCCTGTTATTCTTTCTGCCGCCATGTTAAAAGAGGTTATCCTTAAACCTTTATCCACTGTAATTATACCGCTCGAGATATTTTCAATGATGTATTTATTGAGAGACTCAAGCCTCCTGAAATCTATATCTTTATTCTTCAGTTCCTTCTCAACACGCGCCATCCTTTCTGCCAGGTAACCGCTTAAGAATGCAATTGTAAAAAATGCTGCAATGTTTGTAAAAAGAGTGGTTAAAAACTCTTCTCTGCTTCTTACGATATTCCATGTAACTATCTGGTAGTCGGCAGGCAGTATGCCATAGAAATCTGCATCTATCAGAATACCGTAAAATATGGTGCTTGCTGCCGCAGCATAAAACCCGCCAACCCGCTTAAGCAGGATGCTCCCGCTTATTATGGAGAAGAAATAAAGGATGGACAGTATACTGCCCATACCGCCGGTAATATAAACAGCAGCGGTTATAATAAAGATGTCCATAAATATCTGCAGGTATGTAAAGAGAATGAGGTTGTTTATCCACCTCATCAAAATGCCGTAAAGGATGGACGTACCTGATATGATTATAACAATAAAATAGAACGGATAGAGATTTGCATCAAAAAACAGGACCCTTGTGATCTGGAACCAGCTTGTGGTGCCGAGGAACAGGATTGCAAGCGCCACCCTCATTATCATTAACCACTGGAGTCTTACTTTTAGAAGGGATTGAGTATCATGGGTATCTGGCATATAAAAAGCGAGGTAAAAATTGGAAATTGAAGATTGGAAATTCCTGAACCTATCAGGAATGATGCACTCGTAAAAAGTCGTCATACCCGCGAAGGCGGGTATCCAGAGCTGGTGCAACTACTTGAAAAGACTGGATTCCCGTTTTCACGGGAATGACAAATATATGTGTTTTCAGACTTTTTACGAACTCATCAGGAATAGGTTTTAAATTTTTAAATTCACAATTTGTATTTTGAATTTTCTATACACAGCGTCACAAGTAAATCAGCATACAGAGCGTCAGAACAAAGCAGACCAAGGCGCAACGAAGGCGAGGAGTGAGGCGTATTTTAAGCATACGCCGCAACGACGAGCCGAGGAGCAACGCAGGTATGCGAAGTTATGACGCTCTGTATAATTATCCTCCTCCCATGATTGCCTCTCCCATCTTGAATATGGGCAAATACATAGCAACAACAAGTCCGCCTATCACAACACCGAGGAATGCCATGAGCATGGGCTCCATTGCTGACATCAGTGCCTCTACTGCGGTATCAACCTCTTCTTCATAAAAATCTGCAATCTTGTTCAACATCGTGTCTAAAGCGCCTGCTGCCTCACCTACGCTTATCATCTGTACAACCATTGAGGGAAATACCTTTGTTTCAGCAAGCGGCTCTGCAAGTGTCTTACCCTGACTAAGTGCAGTCCTCGTCTTCATAACCGCCTCTTCAATAACCTTGTTGCCTGCTGTTTTTGCAACTATCTCCAATGCCTCAAGTATGGGAACACCGCTGGATACCATTGTGCCCAGTGTCCTTGTAAATCGTGCAACTGCTGTTTTTCTGATAAGTGGACCAAAAAGAGGCAGTTTTAAAAATATCTTATCAGTTATGTATTTACCCTTCGGATTTTTTCGTATCTGCTTATAAATTGCAATAATACCTGCAACACCTGCTATAAACATATACCAGTATTTCTTTAAGGCTTCACTTAAATTTACAACCATCTGAGTCGGTACAGGGAGCTGCGCCCCAAAACCTGTAAACATACTTGTAAAAACAGGCACAACATATATTAAAATGACTGTTACAACAATACCGGCAATAACCATGACTATCGCAGGATAGGTCATCGCACCCTTAACCTTGCCCTTAATCTTCTCAGACTTCTCCATAAAACTTGCAAGCCTGCCAAGTATGGTATCAAGGATACCGCCGACCTCCCCTGCTGCGACAAGGTTTACATACAGGTCGTCAAATACTTTTGGGTGTTTTCTGAGCGCATCAGCGAATGTCGTGCCGCCTTCTACACTGTTTTTTATAGCAAGGAGCGCCTTTTTAAAGGTCTTGTTCTCCTGCTGACTGGAAAGTATGTCAAGACACTGAACAAGTGGAAGTCCGGCATCTATCATTGTTGCAAACTGTCTCGTGAATATTACTATCTCCTTTGTAGAAACCTTGCCGCCAAGACCCGGAAATTTGAACCCTCCCCCCTTTTCTGAAATAGTTGCCGGGACGATCTGCTGTCTTCGGAGTGCAGTGTTTGCAGCAGCGAGGTTTGCTGCATCTATCACGCCTTTTCTTGCCTCGCCCCTCAGTGTCTTCCCTACATATACAAAGGTTGGCATAGTAACCTCCTTCGCTTCGCTTCTCTTACCTTCCCATCCCGCCGGGTCTTCCACCGCCCTGATTCGTCATCATCTGCCTTAATTCATCAGGGTCAGAACTCCTGTTAATCGCCTCTTCAAGTGTAATAAACCTTCTTTGGTATAATGCAAACAAAGACTGGTTCATTGTCTGCATGCCGAATTTAGCCTGTCCTACCTGCATCTGCGAATATATCTGATGCAATTTGTCTTCTCTTATCAGGTTCCTTATGGCAGCGTTCGGTATCATTATCTCACATGCAGCAACCCTCCCCCTCCCGTCTGCACGCGGTAAAAGGAGTTGCGATATAACCCCTTCCAGCACAAAAGAAAGTTGTGCCCTTATCTGAGGCTGCTGGCCTGATGGGAATACATCTATTATCCTGTTTATTGTCTGCACGCATGAATTTGTATGGAGCGTTGCAAAACATAAATGCCCTGTCTCTGCAACAGTGAGCGCGACCTCAATGGTCTCCATATCCCTCATTTCACCCAGAAGGACAATATCAGGGTCCTGCCTTAATACATGCTTCAGGGCATTTTTAAATGAAAATGTATCAGCGCCTACCTCCCTCTGGTTCACAAGCGCTGACTTTGACTGATGGATATACTCAATAGGGTCTTCTATAGTCATGATATGTTCGTGCCTTTCCTGATTTATCTTATCTATCATTGCAGCAAGTGTAGATGATTTTCCGCTTCCTGTAGGACCCGTCACAAGGACAAGTCCCCTCGGTTTCTTTGTAAGTTCTTCCAACGCCTGTGGCAGCCCCAGCTCCTGAAGGGTTTTAATCTTGAACGGTATTGTCCTGAACGCAGCACCGGTTGCCCCTCTCTGAATAAAAAGATTACCGCGGAACCTGCTTAAGCCCTTTATACCGAATGAAAAATCAAGTTCGTTATCTTCCTCAAATTTATGTTTCTGCGCATCTATCAGGATACTATAGCACATCTGTTTTGTATCAGCAGATGTAAGCACAGGCATATCACCCATATTTATCAGTTTGCCATTTATCCTGAACCGCGGCGGCGAGCCTGCGGTTATGTGCAGGTCAGATGCACCGTTATCTATCATAATCTTTAAGAGTTCCTGAAGATTTAATTTCTTTTCCTGCTGCTGATTTTCAGACATTTTTTCTCCTGTTTTATCTTATCCATTGCCCATGTCGCATAGAGCATAGTTACCAGTTGGCACAACTGCCCACTGCCAACTGTCCACTAATCCCTAGTTCTTCAATCCGCCATTGTAACCCTTACTACCTCTTCAATTGTTGTAACACCTTCCTTTATCTTTGTTATACCGCTCATCCTTAATGACTTCATACCCTGCCGTATCGCTTCCCTCTTCAATTCTGCACCTGATGCCCCGCTTAATATTGCCTCTTTCAAAGCCTCTCCTAACGGCATAACCTCATAAAGAGCAATCCTTCCTTTATAACCTGTCCCGCCGCATGTAGGACACCCCTTCCCTTTCATACATTTGAATGTCGCAGCATTTTCAGGGGACACACCTATGTCTACCAGTGCCTGTACAGGAACCTTGACAGGTTCTTTGCATTCACTGCATACCTTTCTGGCAAGCCTCTGCGCAAGTATAAGATTTGTTGCAGATGCAATAAGGAATGGTTCAATACCCATATTTAAAAGTCTATTTACAGTTGATGGCGCATCATTTGTATGAAGTGTGGAAAGCACAAGATGCCCTGTTAGCGCTGCCTTGACTGCTATTTCAGCGGTTTCATAATCCCTTATCTCACCGACCATTATTATATCAGGGTCCTGCCTTAAAAATGACCGAAGCGCCGCTGCAAAGTTGAGCCCTATCGCCTCATGCATCTGAACTTGATTTATGCCCATGAGATTGAATTCCACAGGGTCTTCTGCTGTGGATATGTTTTCAGTAATTTTATTCAAGTCTGAAAGCGCTGAATAGAGTGTTGTTGTCTTTCCGCTTCCGGTAGGACCCGTCACCAGAACCATTCCCCACGGTTTATGAATAGCATCCAAAAAATCCTTTAAAGGCTTTTCATCAAAACCAAGTTTTGTCATGTCCAGTTGGAGGTTGGACTTGTCAAGGAGCCTCATGCATACCTTTTCGCCAAAAAGTGTCGGCAGCACAGAGACCCTGTAATCCATCTCCTTGCCTCCGCCGAGTTTCATCTTTATCCTTCCATCCTGAGGCAGCCTCCTTTCAGCAATATCAAGATTGGACATTATCTTTATTCTTGAAACAATTGCATTCTTGAGTTTCATCGGAGGCTTCATGACCTCCTTCAGAACACCGTCAAGGCGGTAGCGCACCCTGAATGACTTTTCATAAGGCTCTATATGAATATCGCTAGCCTTAATTTTTATAGGGTCTGTCAGTATCTTGTTGACCAGTTTGATTATCGGGGCATCTTCTGCGCCTTTTTTAAGGTCTGTTAAATCAATATCCTCTTCATCCTGAACAACCTCAAGGTCTTCACCCTCAAAGCCTGCAAGTAAATCCTCTGTCTTTTCCTCTATCTCTTCTGGAGGCGTCTCATGCTGTTTTTCTATAGCAGCCTCAATCGCTGCCTCTGATGCAATGACTGTATCAACAGTGTAACCTGTAAGAAACTTTATATCATCTATTGCAAATATATTGGAAGGGTCAGCCATTGCTACCACAAGTGTAGAACCTGCCCTGCTTACAGGGAGTATCTGATATTTCTTGCACACATCCTCAGGGACAAGTTTTATAACTTCGCGGTCTATCTCTAAAGTTGCAAGATCTATGGCAGGGATTCCATACTGTTTGCTCAGGAAGGTGGTTAAATTGCTTTCCGTAATAAATTTGAACCTGATAAGGATTGCACCAAGTTTGCCGCCGCTTATGCGCTGCTCTTCAACAGCCTTTTTTACTTGTTCAGGGGTAATTACCTTCTCCCTTACAAGAAGGTCACCAAGTCTGTCAGCCATATGTACACTCTCCGGCGAATAATTTACTTATTCTACCCGCTTTTAGATGCTAATAAAAAAGAATAGAATTGTCAAGGCTAATGGCTTTTCATGTATTTCTGCCTGCACTCATCGCTGCAGAAGTAATGCATATCATCACCATTCCTGACCCTCAATGCAGAACCCCTTGGGAAATAGGTATTGCATACCGGGTCTAAAACCATATCTTCCTCATCTGCAGAAGATTCGTTATTTTTCTTTTTCAAAACAACCTTCCCCGGATAAAGATACATCTTAACTATATTATAAACCAGTAATATCAGGACTATGTATATTATAAACCGCATCAGGTATCCTCAAATCTTAAAACCTTTTTTTTATCCTTAAGACCTGAAATCATTTCGCTGATACTCCTATTCAGAACAGGATGAACAAACAAAGGGTCTATATCAAGGAACGGTATCAAGACAAACGCCCTTTCGTGAAGGAGCGGATGTGGTATGATCAGTGCATCGTAGTTGACTATTGTATCACCGAAAAAAAGTATATCAATATCAATAAGCCGCGGGGCATACCTTTTATTCTTTCCCTGATTAAGACTTTCAGGGACATGCTTTCTTCCGAGTCCTGCCTCAACCTTCTTGAGTTGTTCAAAAAATATTTCAACAGGCAGCGAGGTTTCTACCTTTGCAATGCAATTCACAAACCATGCCTGCTCTGTATTACCCCATGGTTCAGTCTTATAAAGGTGCGACATTTTTACTATTTTAATCTTTTCATGCCTGCCAATTAAATCCAGAGCCTTTCTTATATTGTCAACACCATTACCTATATTAGAGCCTATACTGAGAAAGGTAGTATGCATAAAATATAGACTATTGATACAAGACTCTAGACTATGGTCTGGTTTTTTGCGGTTTTAAAATTCAAGGTCAAGTTCCTCCAGCCTCTTTTTCATCTCTCCCACGACTCTCCTCTCCTCCTCCTCATTCTTTGCTGTAAAGGTTGCCGAAAGTCTCAAATAGTTCCCCACATCATCCCATGGCACAGTTGATATGAGTTTCTCTGTAATGAGATATTCGGAGACATCCTCGGCACTCCTGAACCTTATACCCTTTTTTATACCCTTCGGCGCTCTTACATAGAGATAAAAAGAACCTTTGGGCATTTGCGCATCAAAACCGACAGAGTTGAGGGCATCAACCATCTGCTCAAGTCTTCTCTTGTATTTCTGAGAAATCTTCTCCGTCATTTCAGGGTGATCAAGCGCATAAATGCCTGCCTTCTGTATGGCTATAAACTGCCCTGAATCACAGTTGTCCTTGATATTGGCGAATGCACTTATGACCCTTTCATTTCCAGCGAGAAATGCGAGCCTCCATCCTGTCATATTAAATGCCTTTGAGAAAGAATGAATTTCAACACCCACATCTTTTGCGCCCGTTACAGAGAGGAAACTGAGCGGTTTAGAGTTAAAACTGAGTGCAGCATATGCCGCATCATGCACAACCACTATGTTGTTCCTTTTTGCAAACCCAACAACTTCTTTAAAAAACTCCTTTGTTGCAGCAGCGCCTGTAGGATTATTCGGATAGTTTATATAAAGGAGTTTTGCCTTTTTCAGGTCGCTTGTATTTACTCCTCCCAGGTCGGGAAGAAATTTATTCTTTTCCTTAAGTGGAAGGGTTACAACCTTGCCGCCATACCATCTTGTATGCGTTGCAAGTACAGGATAACCGGGGACAGTAACCAGCGCAGCATCACCCTCGTTTATGAATGCAGCAGGTATCATTGCAAGGGCAGGCTTGCTCCCTATGGAATGTATCACTTCCTTTGAAGGGTCAATATCCTTTACTCCATAAACCTTTTCCATATATTTAACTGCCGCATCCTTGAGTTCCTGTATTCCGTTGTCCGCATAACCCCTGTTCTCAGGTTTTGCACACTCTATCTTAAGCGCCTCCACAACCATTGGGAGTGCCATCTCATCAGGCTCACCTACACCAAAATCAAGGAGTTCCACATTAGGATGCGACTTGCGCGCCTGAGCCTTTGCCCTCTTTATCTTTTCAAATTTGTAAATCTTTGTCTCTTTGCCAAATGTCTCCCCTCCTATCCTCTCGGCAAAGAGGTTCTGGATATAACTCTCTGACACAATCATACCTCCTTTAAGGAACTCACTCTATTTATAAGCCTACCAATACCTTCAATCCTTACTTCAACAATATCACCCGGCTTCATCTTTCCCACACCGGATGGTGTACCTGTTGCAATCACATCTCCGGGGCAGAGTGTCATAACACAGGAAACAAAACTTAGCAAATGATAAACATCAAATATCATATCACTTGTAAATGTATCCTGTCTCTTCTCTCCGTTAAGGTATGTTTCTATACGCACATTTTCAGGGTTTAAATCTGTTTCTACCCATGGCCCAATCGGCGCAAATGTATCAAAACCCTTTGCACGTGTATACTGAATATCCTTACCCTGCAAATCCCTTGCAGTCACATCATTTATGCATGTATAGCCGAGTATATAGTCTTTTGCATCCTCCTTTTTTACCATGTGCGCCTTTTTGCGGATAACAACTGCAAGTTCCCCTTCGTAATCAACGCGATGGGACATATGATGCGGATAAATAATCTCATCACCATGCCCTATTACTGCGGTAGACGGTTTCAGAAAGAGCATTGGCTCTTCAGGCAAGGGTTTGCTGAATTCAGCGGCATGAGCCTTGTAATTCAAGCCTATTGCAACAACCTTTGACGGTTCACACGGTGCAAGGAGTTTTACATCTTTGAGTTTACTGATGATAGATGTTTTTTTAAAACTGCCAAAGATATTACCTTCTATTTCAATAATATCTTCACCTTCAACAATGCCGTATTTGATTAAACCATTTTTTAAAAACCGTGCAAGTTTCAAAAACCAACTCCTTTCGCAAACATCATCTTTTAACAGGTTGTTGAAAAAGCCGTCATTGCGAGAAATGATAGCGACTTAGTAGGCTGTTGAAAAAGACCTCAACAGCCATGATTACACAGATTTATAAAAACGATTACACAGATAATTTAATAGGTTAAATCTGTGTAATCTATATTTTTTATCTGTGTAATCAGAGATTGTTGAGTTTTTCAACAAGCTCTTAGTAGATTGTTTCTATGATAGCAAAGTTTGAAAGACAAGAAAATATCCATTAAAGTGGTGCTTGATTTTAAAAACTTTAAACTCATCAAAAACCTTTTTGCCAAATACATGCCCTGCTTTACCAATTATATCACTTTCATCTTTATCAGAATGGCACGGCAAAATAAGATTCAGCGTATCATCTTTTATTTCCGGGTATTTCTTTGGATTCAAAATATTCCCTTCGGCTTTAACCTCTGTCATAACCCTGAATCTTAATTTGACAGATGCCTTTTCAACATTCCTGACCTTGCTAAAATTCTCCTGCTTTGAAAAGATTGAAAGAAGAGATTTTTTTAAATCATCAGAAATTTCCATTTTGCTCTCTTTTAACCGCTCTTCTAAAACCTGTGAAAAAGACTGGTTTATTAAACTATCCACACCTATGGTCTCAAAGAAACTTCCATATACCAGGCAAACCTTAGTATGCCCTTTCTTTCTGCCCCTCACCAGGTAAAATACATTTCTAACAGGCAGAGAATAAATATCATCCCCAGCCTTTTCCATCTGCTGCTTAATAATACTGCTGTCGCTTGTTATTATTTGTGATATTTCTTTTTTCCGTGTGGGTATTGTTGAATTAAATGAAGAGACCGTATAGGAATCGCTATCTTTTAGTTCAATGAGTTCACCGCCGGTAAATCTCTCTTTTGTTTTATTGACCCTGATTGCCATATCAGGAAATTGACCTTCGTTTCTGCAAGACAATAATCTAACATCATATGGAAATTCACTTAGTTTCTTAACCTTGTTTAAAAGGTATTTTTTTGCAGCAAGTGATTTGAAAAAATAATATATAGAATACATTTCTACTCTACCTGAATAAATAGGCTTGTTTATTTTTCCTAACATTCAAACTGCCTTTAATATCCATCTCCCATATCTGCTCTAAATTTTCCGTATATCTATAGTCCTTGTAATATTTCTGGATATCATCTGCCTCTCTAATATTTTCCAGCCTATCTTCAATACACCTTGTATTTTTTTTATCAACCTCTATTCCAATTGAATTTCTTTTGAGTTGTTCTGCAGCAACCAGTGTCGTTCCTGTGCCCGCAAATGGATCTAAAACAGTATCTCCTATATTTGTTGAGGAAAGAATAATCCTTAACAAAAGCGCTAATGGGGCTTGCTGTTTGTGAAACCTTTCATTATCAGGCTTTCTTATTGCCTCATCACCTGCAAAATAGCCTGATGTAAGTTCCCTTATATCATCCCAGACATCTGTTGCATACATGCCGTTTTCCCGTTCAAACTTATATTCGGAAGGCAAAGGAGGATTGATGCGAAGTCTGTTAAAGACTCTGGTTTTTTTGCCCTTTATTGCAAAGGCAATAACCTGATAATGCTTGCCGAATTTATTACTGCACGGGACTGCTGAACTCTTCTTTTTCCATATTATCAAGTTTTGTAAATTCCATCCTGATTTTCTCAAGGCTTCTAATACATATTCTGCGTTTTTTTCCCTCTGCATAAAATAAATTGCCCCGCCTTGAGAGGTAAGTCCATATATATTTGAGCATATATCATGCATCCAGCGCCAATAAACCTCGTCAGGAAGGTTGTCATTATGCTCTGCATAGTCTTTACCCTGATTAAATGGGGGGTCAAGAAATGTTAGGTCAATGCCTTTATAAACCCCGTTAGAAAGCCCATCCTTTCTAACGGGGTAAAAGTCAATCTTCTTGAACTTTTTATAATCAAGTTCCTTTTTGCAATCGCCATTTATTATTTTATAAGCCATAGTTTTTCAGTCCCTAATCCCCAGCCCCTAGTCCCTGCCTTTCTCCACCATTGCTTTAATCTTCAGCCTCAAGGCATTCAATTTTATAAATCCCTCCGCATCTTTCTGGTCATATACAACATCCTCTTCAAATGTTGCAAAGTCAGGGTGGTATAATGATTTTGAGGATTTTCTGCCAACCACATCGCAGTTTCCCTTATACAATTTTAAACGCGCTGCCCCTGTTACATTTTTTGCAGCCTCATCAATCAACTTTTGAAGGAGTTCTCTTTCAGGCGAATACCAGTAGCCGTAATAGACAAGTTCAGCATATCTTGAAATCATGCTGTCTCTAATGTGCATTACCTCTCTATCCATTGTTATTGATTCAACAGCCCTTCTTGCCGCATGGAGTATTGTGCCTCCGGGGGTTTCATACACGCCCCTTGACTTCATGCCGACATATCTATTCTCAACCATATCAATCCTTCCAATGCCGTTCTCGCCGCCGATTTTATTCAGGAGCGCTAACAACTTTGCAGGTGATAATCTCTTGCCGTCAACTTTAACCGGATTGCCGTTTTCAAAATCTATCTCAACATATCTTGGCTTATTCGGCGACTTCTCAGGCGAAACGCTCAATACAAACATATCCTCCGGAGGCTCAGCCCATGGGTCTTCAAGTATGCCGCCTTCAAAACTTATGTGGAACAGATTTCTGTCTGAACTATACGGTTTTGACTTTGTTGCAGTAACAGGTATGCCGTGTTTTTCTGCATAATCAATTAAATCCGTTCTTGATTTCATATCCCATTCGCGCCAAGGCGCAATAACCTTGATATGCGGGTCTATTGCATAATAGGTAAGTTCAAAGCGAATCTGATCATTTCCTTTGCCGGTAGAGCCGTGACAGACAGCATCTGCCTTTTCCTTTTTTGCAATATCCATCTGTGCCTTTGCAATGAGGGGGCGGGCTATTGATGTCCCAAGCAAATATCTGCCTTCATAAACAGCGCCTGCCCGAAGCATTGGAAATATAAAATCCCGGACAAATTCTTCTTTCAAATCCTTTATATAAATCTTTTTAGCGCCTGTGGCTATGGCCTTTTTCTTAAGCGGCGCAAGCTCCTCTCCTTGTCCCAAATCAGCGGCAAATGCAATCACATCGCATCCATAATTTTCAACAAGCCATTTTATTATTACAGATGTGTCAAGCCCGCCGGAGTAGGCTAAAATAACTTTTTTGATATTGCTTTTCATATTTTCTCCTCTCACTGTAAAAGTTTCACCCATATATCACAGCAGGTATTTTGTCCTGCAAAGGCAAACCGTCTGGATTGGAGGCTTTTAGAGGCAACGGGTTTGCCGGCAGGGCAAAATACCGTGTCAATAGTTCATTTTTCAATGGGGTTTATCAGCAGTATCTCCAGCACTGCCTTCTGAACATGCAGCCGGTTCTCCGCCTGATCAAATACAACCGATTGGCTGCCTTCCATAACCTCGTCTGTTATTTCTTCTCCCCTGTGCGCGGGCAGGCAGTGCATGACAATGGCATCTTTTTTTGCAAGTTTTAAAACATCTTTATTTATCTGATAGCCCTTAAAATCTTTAAGCCTTTTCTCTCTTTCATCTTCCTGCCCCATGCTTGCCCAAACATCTGTATTCAAAACATCAGCGCCATCTGCCGCATCTTTTGGGTCTTTCAAAACCTTAATCTCTGATTTTGCCTCTTTTTGCGCATGCTCAAGTATCTTTTTATCAGGTTCATATCCTTTTGGACATGCAAGAAACAAATTAAAGCCCAGAATGCTTGCAGCCTCAATCCATGAATTCGCCATATTGTTGCCGTCACCTATCCATGCAATCTTTAATCCTTTATAATCACCTTTTTTCTCTATTATAGTGAACATATCTGTTAAGACCTGACATGGGTGATGCAAATCTGTAAGACCGTTTATAACAGGTATCTCCGAATACCTTGCAAACTCATCCACAATATCATGGCCAAATGTTCTGATAACAACAGCGTCCAGATACCTTGACAAAACCCGCGCAGTATCCTTTATCGGCTCGCCTCTGCCCATTTGCGAATCCCTGCTGCTTATGAATATCGTATTGCCTCCGAGTTGATACATGGCTGCCTCAAACGAGACACGGGTTCTTGTTGATGCCTTTTCAAATATGAGCCCAAGCGTCTTACCGATAAGCGGCTTGTAAGGCATGCCCCTTTTATGATTACCTTTGAGAATGCGGCTTCTCTCAAAGATTTCATCAATCTCATGTCTTGTTAAGTCTGATATTTTGAGTAAATCTTTTTTCAAGATTGCACCCCGTCCAGAATCGGCATCAGAATTTCAAGCATCTCATCCACTTCATCTTTTGTAACAACAAGCGGCGGGATAAACCGCAATATAGTGTCGGAAGTGCAGTTGATTAAAAGCCCATTTCCCATACAGGCATTCACAATGCTTGCGCCGGGGATAGTCAACTCCATGCCGATTATCAAGCCCTTTCCCCGCACCTCTTTGATGAAAGGATATTCTGCCTTTAATCCATTTAGTTTTTCAAAAAGATATTGCCCGACCTTCTGACAATTTTCCAGCATCCCTTCTTCTAACACTGCCTTTAATGCAGCGATGCCTGCTGCTGTGGCAAGCGGATTGCCTCCAAATGTGGACGCATGTGTACCGGGTGTAAAACTCTTTGCTATTTCATCAGTTGCAAGCATAGCGCCTATGGCAACGCCGCCTGCAAGCCCTTTTGCCAAAGTCATTATATCAGGGGAGACATTATAATTTTCATAAGCAAATAATTTTCCAGTGCGTCCCATGCCGACCTGAACCTCGTCAAATATAAGAAGGATTCCTTTGTCTTTGCAAAGCGCCTTCAAGTCTTTTAAATAATGAGTAGACGGGATATTTACGCCGCCTTCCCCCTGAATCGGCTCAACCATAACAGCGCATGTCTCTTGTGTAATTGCAGATTCCACTGCTTGGACATCATTAAAAGGAACATATATAAATTTCTCCAATAGCGGCTCAAAACCCTGTTGAAATTTCTTCTGCCCTGTTGCCGCAAGGGTTGCCATGGTCCTTCCGTGGAAGGATTTTTCCATTGTGATTATCTGAAAACGGTTTTCGCTTTTATCCTTGAAATATTTTCGCGCAAGTTTTATTGCAGCCTCATTCGCCTCTGCGCCTGAATTGCAGAAAAACACTTTATTGGCAAATGAATTTTTGCAGAGGAGTTCTGCGAGCCGCGCCTGCGGCTCAATATGATAGAGATTGGAAACATGGATGAGTTTTTCCGCCTGCTCCTGAATCGCCTCCACAACTCTAGGATGACAGTGCCCGAGATTGCAAACAGCAAGCCCTGCGACAAAGTCAAGATACTCTTTGCCGTCTATATCCCATACCCTGCACCAACTCCCCCTGACAAGGACAATAGGGAAGCGGTTGTATGTATTGGCAATATATTTGTTTGAGAGTTCTATGAGTTGTTTGCTGTCCATTTGAAAAATGTCTCAAACCTGAAGGTTTGAGTTACGGTCTCTTGCTGTAACTCAAGGCTTTAGCCTTGATACTTCATTTTATTTATATATCTCTGTCCCTATCCCTGCTGTGGTAAATATCTCAAGCAAGACTGCATGCTCAACCCTTCCGTCAATTATATGCGCCTTTGACACGCCTTCATTGAGCGCGTCAAAGCAGCAATTTAGTTTCGGGAGCATGCCTCCTGAAGCAATGCCTTTTTTTATAAGCGCCTTTGCCTGTTTTATGCTCAAGGTTGATATGAGTTCTTTGTCTTTATCCAGAACACCCTGCACATCTGTAAGGAGGATAAGTTTTTCTGCCTTTAATGCGCCGGCAATCCTGCCTGCAACTATGTCAGCATTTATGTTGTATGCCCTGCCATCCTCTCCAACGCCAACAGGCGCTATAACAGGTATGAATTTGTTTTTGTCCAGTGTTTCAATGACATTGGGATTGATAGACTTAACCGTACCTACCATGCCCATGTCCGTACCCTTTATCTTTAATTTCTTTGCTTTTATAAGATTGCCGTCCTTGCCGCTTAAACCGACTGCCTTGCCCCCAAAATGATTTATCATGCCGACTATTTCCTTATTCACACTGCCGCCAAGAACCATCTCAACAACATCCATTGTCTCCTCGTCAGTAACACGGATGCCCTTTACAAACTTTGATTCCTTGCCAAGTTTTTTTAAGAGTTCGCCTATCTGGGGACCGCCGCCGTGAACAATAACAGGATTTAAGCCCACATATTTCATAAGTATTATGTCGCGGGCAAAACTCTGCTTTAAGTTCTCTGCAACCATTGCGCTGCCGCCGTATTTTATAACAATGGTCTTGTCATAAAACTGTCTGATATACGGCAGAGAATCTAAAAGAGTTTTTACTTTTTCAATGTATTTTTGCATAAAAAGTATAGAGCATAGGGCATAGAGCATGGAGCATGGCGTTTTTGCCCCATGCCCCTTGCCCCATGCCATTATTAAAGTATATACCTGCTCAAGTCCTCATCCTTTATAATATCCTTGAGCCTGTCATTAACATATTTTGCATCTATTATAATCTCTTTTGATTTCATATCAGGCGCGTCAAATGATATTTCATCCAGAACCCTTTCCATTATGGTGTGAAGCCTCCTGGCGCCTATATTCTCCATTCTGTCATTCACAATAGTTGCAATCTCTGAAATCTCTGCAACCGCGTCTTCTGTGAAAGTGAGTTTTATATCTTCTGTTTCAAGGAGTGCCACATACTGTTTTGTCAGGGCGTTTTCAGGCTCTGTCAGAATTCTTATAAAATCATTCTTACCAAGCGGTTTTAACTCGACCCTTATGGGGAACCTCCCCTGAAATTCAGGTATCAGGTCAGAAGGTTTTGCAACATGGAATGCACCTGATGCAATGAACAGGACATGGTCTGTCTTTACCATGCCGTATTTTGTATTGACTGTTGAACCTTCCACAATCGGGAGTAAATCTCTCTGAACACCCTCCCTTGAAACATCAGGCCCATGCCCTGACTCCCTGCCTGCAATCTTATCTATTTCATCTATAAATACTATGCCTGACTGCTCAACCCTTTCAATCGCCTGTTTTACAACCTTTTCCATATCAACAAGCCTCTGTGTCTCCTCCTGAATAAGGAACTTCATGGCATCCGGAACCTTTAACTGCCTCCGCTTCGTCTTCTTCGGGAAGATATTCCCTATCATCTCTTTTATATTTATATCCATTTCTTCTATGCCAACAGGTGAGAATACCTCAACAACAGGCAACTTCTGTTCAGTTGTCTCCACCTCGACCACCCTCTCATCAAGTTTGCCTTCCAGTAAAAGTACCCTCAGTTTCTCCCTGGTCGTCTTCTGCAATTCCCTTTCCTGCATGACCCTGCCAGCATCTGGCTGTTGCCCGACTGATGTTACCGGCGGCAGTAGCAGGTCAAGGAGTTTTTCCTCTGCAGACTCATTTGCCTTTTCCTGAACCCTCTCCCTTTCCTCATCCTTCATCATCTTTACAGACAGGTCAGTCAGGTCTCTTATAATGCTTTCCACATCCCTGCCGACATAACCCACCTCTGTAAATTTGCTTGCCTCAACCTTTATAAACGGCGCCTGTGCGAGTTTTGCCAGTCTCCGTGAAATCTCGGTCTTACCCACACCTGTAGGACCTATCATTATTATATTCTTAGGGGCAATCTCATCCCTCAATTCAGGGGCAACCTGCTGCCGCCTCCAGCGGTTTCGGAGTGCTATAGCAACAGCCCTCTTTGCCTCTTTTTGGCCGATAATATATTTATCCAGTTCTGCCACGATTTCTTTTGGTGTAAATGTTTTCATAGTTTTATAGTTAACCACCTTATATAGTTAAAGATTAAACGGCAAAGTAAAAAGTTCCAGATGCAAGGCGAAGCAAGCCCCCGATTGAAACTGTCGGGGGGAGGCATACTTTTTAGTATGTTGAGCGAAGAAGCCGCAGCGACAACGAAGCAGATGGACTTTTTACGAAGCCGTTATAGTTCCTCCACTGTTATATTTTCATTTGTATATATGCAAATCTCCGCTGCGATATTCATTGCCTCAAGTACTATTGCCTTTGCATCCAGTTCCGAATGTTTAAGAAGTGCCCTTGCAGCAGAAAGGGCATACGTGCCGCCGGAACCTATGGCAGCTGCACCGCCTTCAGGCTCTATAACATCACCACTGCCTGAAATAATAAATGAATGTTCTTTATCAACCACCAGCAGAAGCGCCTCAAGTCTTCTTAATATCTTGTCTGTCCTCCAGTCCTTTGCAAGTTCCACAGCAGCCCGTGCGATATTCCCCCTATACTTTTCAAGTTTAGACTCAAACTTTTCAAAGAGTGTGAATGCGTCAGCGGTTGAGCCTGCAAAACCGGCAAGAACCTTATCGTCCCCCATCCTTCTGACCTTGACCGCACCTTTCTTCATAATAGTATTGCCAAGCGTCACCTGTCCGTCGCCTGCAACAGCGACTCTGCCGTCTTTCCTTACCGCCAGTATTGTTGTACCGTGGAACATAAATACCTCAACTACCGTGATACGTGTGCGTGATGCGTTATGCGTATTTTAATCTCTTCACGCATCACGGTTTCTTTGCCCTCGGGTGTGCATCGTCATATACCCGCATAAGCCTCTCCATATTTACCTTTGTATACCTCTGCGTTGTAGAAAGACTTGCATGCCCGAGCATCTCCTGTATCGCCCTCAGGTCAGCGCCTGCCTCCATCATGTGTGTTGCAAATGTATGCCTGATAGAATGCGGTGTTGCCTTCTTTATAATACCTGTTTTATAAACACAATTTTTTAATAACCTTTGCACAGTCCTTGTTGTAATCCTGGTACCCCTTTCATTGATGAACACTGCATCCTGCTTATCACTGGAAACCTTCCTTATGAGTTCACCTCTTTTTTCAAGATAAGAGACAAGTGCACTAATCGCCTTTTCTCCCACAGGCACTATCCTATCCTTTTTACCCTTGCCCAGAACCCTGATAACACCTGAATTCAAATCAATATCACCTGTATCCAGACCAATGAGTTCGCCTACCCTTATGCCCGACGAATAAAGTATCTCAAGCATTACCATATTCCTTATCCCTGAGAAATCATCTTCAAACTTAACATCTATCAGTTCATTTATCTCTTCCTTTGTCAGGACAGTAGGAAGGAATTTGTCTGCTTTAGGGTGCGAAAGCAGCAGTGCAGGATTTTCATCGATAATGCCCCTTTTTACCAGAAACCTGAAAAACGTCTTAAGGGAAGAGACCTTTCTTGATATCGATGACTTCCTTTTTTTCCTGTAAAGGCTTGCAATAAAAGTCCTTAATATATCTTCTGTTATACGATGCACATCTATATTGTTACCAGAAAGACACAAACCCTTTTCCCCCAGGAATGCCTCCAGTTGTGATATATCAATAAGGTAACTCTCCTTCGTGTGTATCGAGGCATTTTTCTCAACAGACAGGTATCTCTCAAAATCGTTTTTATACTCTCTCATACAATATACTCCATAAATTATCAGAGTTTATTCTTATACCATATCAATTTCAGTATCTTCAATAAAAAAATTAACTGCTAAAAACATTGTTCCTCGTATTTGACAATATGAGTTTACTCTGGCATACTTTGTATAACCGAGAACAATCAAAGATTACAGGGTGAACAGTTACCTCGACCAGCAAGAATAAAAACAGTATTTACGCTTATCAATTGCATCAGAGGAGAAGGGGGTTATATGCATTTCATCTTTGTTTTGATAGCGGGCATATTCATATCCTTTAATATTTCTGTAATCCCGCTGTATGCTCAGCAGGACAGCCTAACGCTCGCAGTAAAAATAGTTGAAGATTACTGGAGCGAACAGGATGACTTCCTTACAAATTTATCTAAAAATACAGGTGTGGATGGAAGAAACCACATAAATAATGTACTCACTATCTCAAAAAAAGAAAAGGAAGATACTGTGCTAAGACTTAAAAATATGAGATGGATAGAGTCAGAAAACAGCCGTCTGTCAAGAAGGGTAATGAACACTGTAACTACCTATATGGAAAGATATATAAGGGCAGTAAAGAAACTTTCCGGCAAACTGGGGCTGGAGAATAAAAAGGATATTGACAGCATCATTGAAAGGGCAGCACAAGTCAGGGAAAACTTCATCACAAAACTGAAAGAGGTGCAGCAGGAAGAAAAAATCTTGCGGGAGCAGATACCTGTGAAGGAAAAGGAAGAGCCTTTGCCTGTTATTGATTCGCCTGTAGTTGAAGACCCCTCTAAAAGCAGAGGGATTTGGGAAAGGTAACAATTTTTAATAATTATAAACGGCACTCAAATGCATTTCTTATGAGTTCTGCCTTCATCACATCGTCTGTAATATTAACTGCGATGACATCAAACCTCGCAGGTATGTCCTTTAGCCTTTTCTGAACCATATAGTGTGAAGCCACCTTTGACAATTGTTTCTGCTTCTTAAAATTTACCGCCATCTGCGGCACACCATAAGCCTGTGTTCTCCTTGCCTTTACCTCAACAAAAACATAAGTGCCGTTCTCCATTGCAACTATATCAACCTCACCGTAACAGCACCTGTAATTCCTTTCAATTATCTTAAAACCCATTCGCTTTAAAAACGAAACAGCCTCGTCCTCTCCACTCTTTCCCAGTTTAATCCTCAAGTCGGTCATACATATTCCCTTACACCTTTAAAACTAACCCGATGGATAGACGAATGCCCGTGCTTTTTTATTGCCTCAAGGTGCAGAGGGGTCCCATACCCCCTGTTTTTATCAAACCCGTATGCAGAAAAGATGCGGTTATAGCCGTCCATAATCTTATCTCGTGCAACCTTTGCAACAATAGAAGCAGCAGCAACGCTAACACTCAGCGAGTCGCCCTTTATAACCGGGATTTGTTCTATATTACATGATAGTTTGAATGGACCATCAATGAGAAGGAAGTCAGGGGCTGGCATCAGTTTACTGACAGCACTTATCATTGCTTTATGTGCTGCCACGTGGATATTGAACTGCTCTATACCGTTGGTCCAGACAATGCCAAGACCGGTGGATATTGCATTCCGGAAGATATTAACAGAAATGGCTTCTCTTTTCCGCGGTGAAAGTTTCTTTGAGTCATTTATGCCTAGTCCAAGCAGATATTCAGAGCCGCTATTGAGGTCAAACGGGAAGATGACAGCAGCCGCAACAACAGGCCCTGCAAGCGGGCCCCTTCCTGCCTCATCTACCCCTGCAATGAACCTATAGCCCCTGTTAAGGGCATACTGTTCATAATAATCCGATATCAACTTTTTTCCTTGATCCTTGCAGCCTTCCCTTTAAGGTTGCGGAGGTAATAGAGTTTTGCCCTCCTCACCTTACCGTGGCTCACAACCTTAATACCTTCTATACCCGGTGAATGCAGGAAAAATGTACGTTCAACACCAACACCGTAAGAGACCTTTCTTACCGTGAATGTGGTCTTAAGCCCGCCCCCCCTTTTCCTTATCACAACCCCCTCAAACGGCTGGATCCGCTCTTTTTCACCCTCTTTTATCCTGACACTGACCTTTACCGTATCACCTATCTTAATATCCGGTATATCCGTGCGGAGATACTCGCTCTCAATATTCTTTATCACTTCCATAAATCCCTCCATGTAAGCATGTATTTAGTTCCCCGATCCCTTAATTATCTCCTTATCCTCTTCTGTAAGTTCTGCATTTTCGAGAAGGTCTGGCCTCTTCGCCAGAGTCACCCTTATAGATTCGCTCCTCCTCCACTTCTCTATCTCCCCGTGTTTGCCCGAAAGAAGGACTGACGGGACTTTCAAACCCCTGAACTCTTCAGGTCTTGTATACTGCGGATACTTTAGCAGACCGTCTGAAAATGTATCCGCTTCAACAGATGACTCTGAACCAAGCACACCCGGCACATATCTTGATACAGCATCAATTATCACAAGGGCTGGGAGTTCTCCGCCGCTTAAGACATAATCCCCTATAGATATCTCGTCAGGACAAATTATGTCTTTAACCCTTTCATCAATACCCTCGTACCTGCCGCAGATTATCATAATATTTTTAAAACCTGCCAGTTCTCCCGCAATCTTCTGGTTAAATGTCCTCCCCTGCGGCGTTGTAAGGATTATTTTAATGGACTCCGTCGTAACTCCTATTTTTGATTTCACATCTTTAACAGCATCCACAATAGGCTGCACCTTCATAACCATCCCGCTTCCGCCGCCATACGGATAGTCGTCAGTAGTCCTGTGTTTCCCTTCGGCATAATCCCTTATGTCATGGATATTAACACTGATAATATTATTTTGAATCGCCCGTTTCAGTATTGTCTGATTAAGCGGGGAAACAAAAAAATCAGGAAAGATACTGAAGACATCATATCTCATCTTAGGGCATAAGACCTTCCATCATCCTTATGGTCATCTTCCTCTTCTCTATATCTATTGAAATAACCACATCATTTGTTGCAGGGATAAGCACTTCACCAAACCTTCCCTTCACAACATATACATCATTGCTTCCTGTTGAAAATATATCCTCTATTACACCCAGGATAACCTTATCTTCTGTTATGACCTTCATGCCTGCAAGTTCAAAATAATAATATTCGCCCTCAGCAAGTTTTGAAAATTGCGACCTGTCGACCAGAACATCTGACCCTGCAAGTTCGAGTGCCTCATCCCGTGTATTGCAGTCAAGAAGTGATATCAGCAGCGTCCCTTTATGAGGTCTGACATTTTTTATTTTATATACTCTGTTGTTACCATCTTTATAGAGGTGAAGCATCTGCCATCCTTTCTTTTCACAATCAACATATGGCGTGACCTTCACCTCTCCCTTTATACCGTGGACACCAACAACTTTACCAACCCGAATAAGGGTGCGACCCCCGACAGTAATGTTTGATGATTTCCTCATCTTGGTTAGCAGGCTGCGTACTGCAGCCTGCGGCTAAAGTGCCTTTTACTCAACTATCTCAAGTACTGCCCTTTTCTTCAGTTTTGTTGATGCTGCCGTAAGTATTATTCTCATTGCTCTGGCTGTCCTTCCTTCCTTACCTATAACCTTGCCAAGGTCCTCCTTTGCAACTATCAACTCAATAACAGATGTATTTTCACCTGTTACCTCGTTCACCCTTACTTTCTCAGGGTAATCTACGAGCGCCTTTGCGATGTATTCTATCAGTTCTTTCACCTTCACACCTCCGTTAATTTAGTTGTATTGGTTGGCTGTCTGCTATCTGCTGCAAGCAGGGCATATTCAGAGAACCAACTCCTACGTTGCACTGCCTCTGGCAAATTTGTCCAGAATGTTTGTCCTTTTGATGAGATTTTTTACGGTCTCTGTCGGGGTCGCACCTCTATTCAGCCATTTTAATGTGACCTCCTCATCAATGTCAACTTTAGCAGGATTTGCATTTGGGTCATAACTACCTATGACTTCAAGGAATTTACCATCCCGCGGCGAATTTGAGTCAGCAACTACTATCCTGTAAACAGGTTTCTTTTTTGCCCCAATCCTCGTGAGCCTTATCTTCACACCCATTGAAATTACCACCTCCTTTTATTCTGCTTAAAAATCTAAATGCAACTGACAAGATTTATATTTATCAGGACGGCATAAACCCTCTGAAAGCATTTAACGTCCTGCCAAACATCGCCCTTGAACCAGATCTGGCAAAGACCTTCATCATCTGTTTAATCTGAAGGTACTGCTTTATAAGTTTATTAACATCCTGAACAGTTGTCCCGCTCCCTTTTGCTATCCTCTTTCTGCGGCTGCCGTTGAGGACATCAGGCTTCCTCCTCTCTTCCTTTGTCATAGAGTTTATTATCGCCTCTATCTTTATCAAATCCTTCGGATCAGGGTTTACCCCATGCGACTTCTGCAGTTCCTTAAACCCAGGCATCATTGAAAGTATATTCTCAATCGAGCCCATCTTCTTTATCTGGTGCAACTGTTCCCTGAAATCCTCTAGTGTGAAGGAATCCTTGCGGAGTTTTTCCTCCATCTCCTTTGCTTTCTTTACATCAACTGCCTCATGAGCCTTTTCAATAAGGGTGAGCACATCACCCATGCCCAGTATCCTGCCTGCCATCCTGTCAGGGTAGAATGGCTCAATTGCGTCAACCTTCTCACCGATACCAACAAACTTAATAGGCTTGCCAGTAACCGCTGCCATTGAAAGGGCGGCACCACCCCTTGCATCGCCGTCAAGTTTTGTAAGTATAATGCCTGTTATATCCAGTTCCCTGTCAAATCCGCCTGCGGTATTTACAGCATCCTGCCCTGTCATTGCATCTGCAACAAATAGCATCTCGCACGGCTTCAATATGCCTTTAAGTTCCTTTAACTCACACATCAGGGCTTCGTCAATATGCAGCCTGCCTGCGGTATCAACAATCAAGGTATCATGCCCCATGACACCTGCAACCCTCATTGCCTCTCTGCATATTTCCTGGGGTGTTTTGAATACATCGTCTGCAAATACATCCATCTTTATTTCATCAGCAAGTCTTCTCAACTGCAGTATTGCAGCAGGTCTGTACACATCCGCAGGAACAAGATACGGAGACCTGCCCTTACCCTTCAGATATCTGGCAAGTTTTGCAGCAGTAGTAGTTTTACCTGACCCCTGAAGCCCCACAACCATGATAACAGCAGGCGGTTTTGACCCGAACCTGAGATCTGCAGGCAAACCCCCGAGGATTGATGTAAGTTCATCATTCACTACCTTTATGAACTGCTGACCAGGGGTAAGGCTTTCAAGGACTTCCCTGCCGACAGCCTTTGTCTTGATCCTGTCAATAAACTCCCTTACGACCTTGAAGTTGACATCAGCCTCAAGGAGCGCCATCCTGACATCCCTGAGTGCCTCCTGTATATTCGCTTCAGTCAGCCTCCCGTACCCTTTGAGCCTTTTAAATATAACTCCAAGTCTATCGCTTATATTTTCAAACATATGATTTGACCTGATAATTCTACGAAATTTAGAAATATTAAAAATACAGTATCCTAGCCTTGACTGTCAAGAAAAAAACAACCGCTATGTGCAGGTCTTATACGGGCAGCGATACAACAGCAAAACAAGAGTCAGCCGTAAAATAGTGATTAAAAACCTCGCTATTTTACAAACCTGCGATTTGGCTGCCATACTTCGTTATCGGCCAATTTTTGTTCCTCACCGTATCGGTGAACATACGGCTCGTCTCAAAAATTGTCCGCTGCCTCGTCTGGCAGCCAACTTGCAGGTTTCCCCAAAAATCAATGTCTATTTTTGGAGTCAGACAAGTTATTGACTATTTACATTTTATCATGGTATAAAGATTTAACTTAAAAATTCTACTCAGAAAGAGGAGTTTTGAAATGATAAAAAATGACAGGTGGATACGAAAGATGTCCCTGGAACACAATCCAAAAATGATTGAACCGTTTGAAGAAAAACAGGTTAGAAAGGGCTGCATATCATACGGCGTCTCATCGTATGGTTACGACATCCGCATATCTGACGAGTTTAAGATATTTACAAATGTGAATAATGCGATTGTTGACCCTAAAAAGTTCGACAGCAAGTCTTTTGTTGACTTCAAAGGCGATGTCTGCATCATACCCCCAAACTCTTTTGCGCTCGGTCAAAGCGTTGAATATTTCAGAATACCCCGCAATGTAATGACTATATGTGTTGGTAAATCAACATATGCAAGGTGCGGCATAATAACAAATGTTACACCCTTTGAACCTGAATGGGAGGGTTATGTCACACTTGAAATATCAAATACAACCCCTCTCCCTGCAAAGATATACGCCAATGAAGGGATTGCACAGGTACTTTTCTTTGAAAGTGATGAAGAACCGCTTGTGTCTTATAAGGATAAGAACGGGAAATACCAGTCCCAGATCGGGATAACATTGCCAAAGATATAAAGCCTGACCCAGCCGCACATTCAGGTTTTGCGGGCAGGTATAGAGTATCTAAAGCTTAAACATTTACATTTTTTAAACTTATGGGTACAAAAGAGGAAAGTAAGAGTGACCACAAAAAAGAGATCTATGGCATAGTTATATTAGCATTCTGTATTTTTACAGCGGCAAGCCTTATATCATTTTCTCAAAACGACCCGCATCTTTTTGAACAGGGTATAAATGAAGAAGTAGTGAACTGGGGCGGGAAGATAGGTTCATACCTGTCAGGCACTCTTTTCTTCCTAATAGGACCTTCCGCATACATTCTCCTTATACTCCTGTTTGCCATTTCAATAAAACTACTGTTCAGAAAAAATCTTACACCAAATATACCTCTCTTCATAAACCACCTTTTTTTAATTATCTCGTTCTCATCACTTATAAGTATATTCAGCGAAGACAAGTTCAGTGCAAGCGGTATAATAGGCAGTTACGTTGCTTATCTCCTTGAAGTTTATATGAATACAATAGGCACAATTATCCTGTTAGTCGCAGTACTGGCAGTAACAACAGTATATGCCACCGGAATATCTATTATTAACGCAATAGGCAATATTATCAATGCATCCAGACTCCTGTATCAGGGTGCGGCTGATTTCCTGAAAAAGAACCTGCTTGCAGAAATGGGTAAAAAACGGAAGAGGGTATCCAGGATAGAAGACGAAGAAGAGCCTACTGATCAACCTGAACATTCAAAGAAACATTTGCCGCCGACCATTGTTATGCCTGAAACTTCGAAAGAACAGGCAAAGGCGCAGGTTAAACAAAAAGAGAGGAAACCTCTTCAGCAGCATTTTGAATTCTTAAAATCCGACGAGAAATTTTTACTCCCGCCGATTTCACTGCTTGACCCGAATCCTGAAAAAGGGAAACCTGTAGATGAGAAAAAGATACTTACAAACTCCGAAATTGTTGAGAAAAAACTCAAAGACTTCGGAGTAGAAGGCAAGGTGTTAGAGGTAAGACCGGGTCCTGTCGTAACAATGTATGAATTTGAGCCTGCACCAGGGATAAAGGTCGGGAAGATATTAAACTTAACCGATGACCTTGCATTGGCACTCCGCGCCTCCTCAATAAGGATACTTGCACCTGTCCCGGGCAAGGCAGTTGTTGGCATAGAGGTGCCTAATGCAGTCAGGGCAAAGATATTCCTAAGGGATATACTTGAAAGTCAGGAATATATAAAAAGCACATCACTTCTGACACTGGGGTTTGGCAAAGATCTTGTAGGAAATACATTCATTGCGGACCTCGCAAAGATGCCCCACCTGCTGCTTGCCGGTGCAACAGGGACAGGCAAGAGTGTTGCCATAAATGCAATGATATTGAGCATTCTCTATAAGGCAACACCTGATGATGTAAAATTTATAATGATAGACCCGAAGATGCTGGAACTTTCAGCATATGAAGGCATACCTCATCTCCTGACACCTGTTGTAACTGACCCAAAAAAGGCTGCAGGGGTACTGCGTGGCGTATTGAAAGAAATGGGTGAAAGGTACAAACTCATGGCAGAACTGGGGGCAAAAAATATTGCCAGATACAACCATCTGATAGATGAGGAGAGAAAGGAGAATATTACTGCAGATAAAGGTATTGCCACAGAGTTTGACAGGAGACATCAGAAACTCCCCTACATAGTCGTTGTAATAGATGAACTTGCAGATCTAATGATGGTCGCAGGCAAGGATGTTGAGGACTGTCTTGTCAGGCTTTCACAGATGGCAAGGGCTGCAGGGATACATCTTATAGTGGCAACACAAAGACCTTCTGTGGATGTTATAACAGGACTTATAAAGGCAAATTTCCCTACCAGGATATCATGTCAGGTTGTGTCAAGGACTGACTCCCGCACAATCCTTGATTCCATAGGCGCCGAGAGTCTGCTGGGCGATGGTGATATGCTTCTCCTCCCGCCGGGGACAGCAAGGCTGCAGAGGATACACGGCGAATATATCTCTGAAATCGAGATAAACAGGGTTGCTGAGTTTTTGAAGAAGCAGGGAAAACCTGTATTTGACCATGCGATTTCCGAATCACGGCTGGACGACAATAATAATATAAAAGGTGACGAGGAAGACGATGAAGAATTTAACAGGAGGTACGATGAGGCTATGAATATTATTATGAATCTGGAACAGGCATCTACATCCTATCTCCAGCGCAGGTTAAGAATCGGCTATAACACGGCAGCCAGGATAATTGAAAAGATGGAGGCAGAAGGCGTTGTGGGACCGAGTCAGGGGAGCAAACCGCGAGAGGTTCTCGTAAGGAGAAGGTTGTGATAAAGAGAAACATATTTTATTATTCTTCTGCTTTCCTGCTTCTCCTCTCCCTTCTTCTAATACCTGCTGAATCTGCTGAAACTCTGGACAATATCCTGTCAAACATCCAGAAGGTATATGACGGTATATCTGATATGAAGGCTAACTTCGTTCAGAAAACAACCTCCTCTTCATTAGGAGGGGCACAGAATTCTGAAGGGGTTGTATATTTTAAAAAGCCAGGCATGATGCGATGGGAATATGCATCACCCGGTAAGGACATTATAGTAAACAATGGGGATACCATATGGGTTTATCAGCCTGACCTCGGGCAGGTAATGGTAAGCAGTTTCAGCAGTGAGTCATCGCCTCTGGCAAAACACTTTCTGTCAGGGATGAGGAATATCAAAAATGATTTTGATGTAAGACTGGAAGGGGAAACACCTGCTGACTATACATTGATACTTATCCCAAGGATACCACAGCCGAGCATAAAGAAAATCCACATCATAGTAGATAAAAAGACCTTCTTCGTAAACGGGACTAGCACCTTTGACCCGTTTGGTAGTGTTGCGTCGGTGAGATTCAGCAATATAAAGATAAACACATCACTTCAAAAATCTCTTTTCAATTTAGAGATACCGCAGGGTGTAAGGGTGGTTAAGCCACAGTGAATAGTCTAATAAACTCATCTTTGGTTATTTTAGCATGTTATCTGATATTTCGGGTAAAAAATTTCCTCTTTAATGTCCCTATTCTCCCCGAGCAATAGCGGCGCTGAATTTTCCTCTATCGCTGCAAGAGTAAAGACCTGACCCCGTTTCCGGTTTTTCCATCTTTTTTAGAATTTTAAACAGTACGGTTTTGAATTTTAGCTAACACTTTTTTGAATTCTTCGCGTATCATATTGGGAGAACGCAACTGCCACTCTATTCTTCTATTGTCTTATTGTCTGACTTTATCAATATAAAAATAAATCTCAGCAAGACGCTTCCTAATGTCCATCAGTAAACTTTTTTCGTTCATTACATCCCCGCTTTGCTCAATCTGTCCCATCCTTTTATCCATACGTTCATTATCCTGCCATTCCGCGTCTTGAAGAGCCTTCAAATAATAGTCTCGCTCTTCCATTAATTCATAATCACCATTTTCTGCAACTTCAGATGTTTATCACTTCTCCTTCAATGCTGCATGTGCTGCTGCGAGTCTGGCAATCGGCACACGGTATGGCGAGCAACTAACATAATTCAAGCCGACTCTGTGGCAGAACTCTACTGATGAAGGCTCTCCGCCGTGTTCTCCGCATATGCCGACCTTTAGATTTGGTCTTGTCTTCTTGCCCTTTTCAACAGCCATTTTTATAAATTCGCCGACACCTTTTTGGTCAAGGATTGCGAATGGGTCGTTTTCAAGGATTCTGTTGTCTATGTAATATTTTACGAATTTCATTGAATCATCACGGCTGAAACCGAATGTTGTCTGTGTCAGGTCATTTGTGCCGAATGAGAAAAATTCTGCCTCGCTCGCAATCTCATCAGCAGTTATTGCGGCACGCGGCACCTCTATCATTGTGCCTATCATATATTCGACCTTAACCTCCCTTTCTTTCATAACCTCGTCTGCAACTGCTGCAGCAAGCGCCTTCTGGTTTTTGATTTCATTTACATTGCCGACAAGAGGTATCATTATTTCAGGGATTACTGTCTGCCCTTCTTTTGCAAGTTCGCATGCAGCCTCTATTATTGCCCTTACCTGCATCTTTGTTATTTCAGGGTATGTTATGCCGAGCCTGCACCCCCTGTGTCCGAGCATGGGGTTGAATTCATGGAGTTCCTCAACCCGCTTTAAAAGTCTTTCTTTTTCAAATAGTTTTTCAGGATTATTTTTTGTTGCCTTCATAACTGCAATCTCAACCAGTAATTCTTCTCTCTTTGGCAGAAACTCATGCAGAGGCGGGTCTAAAAGCCTTATTGTTACAGGATAGCCTTTCATCTTCTGGAACAAGCCTTTGAAATCACTTTTTTGCATAGGCAGGAGTTTTGATAATGCTGTTTCCCTGTCTTTGACTGTTGTTGCAAGTATCATCTCCTGCATTATCGGGAGTCTGTCCTCTGCAAAGAACATATGCTCTGTTCTGCAGAGTCCAATCCCTTCTGCGCCAAATTCCCTTGCAATGTGTGCATCCCTTGGTATATCAGCATTCGCCCTGACTTTAAGTTTCCTATGTTCATCAGCCCATTTAAGCAGTCGAGAAAAATATCTGTATCTTTCGGACTTTTCCGCATCCATTGCACCATCAATAACTTGAATAACCTCGGATGGGATTGTGGGTATATCACCTGCATAGACCTTTCCTGTAAACCCGCTGACTGAGATATAATCACTTTCTTTAAACATTGCCTCGCCGATTTTTATACATCCTTCTTTTTCATTTACAATAACTGCTCCGCACCCTGCAACGCAGACCTTGCCCATCTGCCTTGCAACAACTGCTGCGTGTGATGTCATGCCTCCCCTTGCAGTTAAAAATCCCTGTGCCGCGTGCATGCCGTGTATGTCATCAGGGCTTGTCTCCATCCTGACCAAAATAACCCTTTTGCCTTTTGCCTTTTCCTCAACAGCCTTGTTAGCAGTAAACACAATTGCGCCTGCTGCGTCCCCTGGACCTGCAGGGAGGCCTGCTGCAAGTGATTTGTATTTAACCTCTTCTTTTGGATTAAATATCGGGAATAGATACTGCTCAATCTGCTCTGGCTCAACCCTCATCACAGCCTCTTCCTTTGTAATAAGCCCTTCTGTAACCATATCAACAGCAATCTTAACAGCAGCAATGCCTGTCCTCTTGCCGTTCCTTGTCTGAAGCATATAGAGTTTGCCTTCCTGAATCGTAAACTCAAAGTCCTGAACATCCCTGTAATGCTTTTCAAGATTTAATGTAATCCCTTTTAACTGCTTGTAGACATCGGGCATCTCTTTTTCCAAATCTTTTATAGGATGAGGCGTCCTGATGCCTGCGACAACATCCTCTCCTTGAGCATTCATAAGATATTCGCCGTAGAACTCATTTTCACCTGTTGCAGGATTCCTTGTAAAGCCAACACCTGTTGCTGATGTGTTTCCAAGATTGCCGAATACCATTGTCTGGACATTTACAGCAGTCCCGAGGTTATCAGGGATGCTGTAAAGCCTCCTGTATGTAACTGCCCGTGGATTGTTCCATGATTTGAAAACAGCATCCCGTGACATCTCGAGTTGTGAGTATGGCTCTTGAGGGAAATCCTTGCCTGTCAATTCCTTTACCTTTGCCTTGTGTTTGCTGACAATGTCTTTTAAATCATCAACTGTAAATTCTATATCAAGTTTTATATTTCTCTCCTGTTTTTTATGGCTTACAATATGTTCAAAATGTTCCTTTTCAATGCCTAAAACAACATTTCCGAACATCTGAATAAACCTTCTGTATGCATCCCATGCAAATCTTTCATTGCCTGTTTTTTTTATAAGTCCGATTATTGACTTGTCGTTCAAGCCGAGATTTAAAACAGTATCCATCATCCCGGGCATTGAGAACTTCGAACCTGAACGGACTGAAACAAGCAGCGGGTCTTCTGAATTTCCGAATCTCTTCCCGATTGTTCCCTCAAGTTTTTTCAAGTTTTCATCTATCTCATCAAGTATCTCCTTTGGGAGTTTGTTTTTGTTTTCATAAAATATCTTGCAAACCTCTGTTGTAATAGTAAAGCCCGGCGGCACAGGTACGCCAGCATTTGTCATTTCCGCTACCCCTGAACCCTTGCCTCCGAGAAGGTCTTTCATCTTTGCATTTCCTTCAGCATGACCCCCGCCGAAGAAGTAGACATGTTTTTTAGATGGCATAAATTAAATCCCCCCGGTTAATTTTGATTGTGGAATTTTATCAAACCGCTTTTGCTATCTTGCGCTTATTTAGTCTTTTATATTTTGCTGCTTTTTCAAGAATTCTTAATTGTCTTTCTGCCTTTATATCATTGAGGATGAAATAGGTTGTATTAGTCTGTTTAATTCTTCTTTGAGAAACTTCAATGTATTCCTTATTTATATCAATGCCGATAAATTTTCTTCCTAATTTTTTAGCCGCCACCAGTGTAGTCCCGCTGCCGGCAAAAGGGTCAAGAACAACCGCCTCATTTGAATAAGTTGTTAGGTTTATAATGTATTCGCATAAACTTAACGGTTTTACAGTTCTGTGCGCGTTAAAATCCCCCTTTTCTTTTTTATCTGGTTTTGAAATCAAAAAACATTTATCAACAACCTCATTTATTTTGTCAGTTGAAACCACATTGGACGGAAACATATCTTGACCGATTTTAACATTAGTATTTAACAAGCCGACATTATATTTTCTGAAATTGTCTAAAAATGTTCCTTCTGTTTCTTTTTGCGCCATTACAATCGGCTCAAAACAAGATTTAATCTGAGGGGTTTTCCATCCGTTCAACTGGTTTTTGAGAGTATCTTTAATTTCTTTGTCTTCATTTAATTTCTCTATAAAATGGTTTAAACTCATAGCCTTTGGCTGGTTTTGGGTATATAACCAAATAAAACAATCCCTTATCAAAAGTCCCGCATCATCAATTGCAGAGACCATTCGGTGATACAATCTTGGACTGGAGAATGAAAAGAAAAACCCCCCCCGGTTTTAGAACCCTTATAATTTCATTTGCAACTTTATAATACCACTTATAAAAGTTTTTCCCCTGCTCTCTGTCAAATTTCATTCCAGCTGGTAGGGATTTTATAACATGATGATATTTTGTGCTTGCCACTTTTTTTTCATCCCAACTATCATCCATCTTGTCTAAAAAGTAAGGCGGGTCGGTCAAAACCAAGTCAACACTATTGTCAGCAAGCATGGATAAAACTTTCAATGCATCTTCATTGATTATTTTATTCAAATAAGTTTCATTCATTTGGATTTGTTCCTTTAAATTCACTGTATAAAATTTTGTAGATTTTCCATTTTATATCTTTGCTGCATTTTTTGATTATTGTTGGTTTTGCTATTCCCCTTACTCGTCCCCTTTCATCAAATACCCAAAAATTTCTATATGCCCTGTTACATTTTTGGCATTGCGGAATGATATTGCCTTCAGTTAATGATTTGAAAGGGTCTATATGTGCTTTTTGCAATTTTGTTATTGTATTAGGATAATGTATGTTTTTCTTGTTTTCCTCTGAACCGCAAGTAGCGCATCTGTTCCCATATTACTGCTTTATATTCTCCCAATTGCCTGTTGTTTCAATCCTATGACCTTTGAAATGAGGATAGGGTCTTTCTAATGTAATCAGCCGATATTCTCCGCTTTTCTTAACATGGACATTATCTCTGCCACCTGCTGAAATAAACCATCCTGACTGCGCCCCTAAATGTCTTGCTTGCTGGACATCATTTGTTTCAGGATAAAACTTCCTAATAAATGCGGTTAAATCTTGTTTGGTCACTAAAACAGTGCTGGGATAAAACTTTGCGAGATAAATCAGAACAAGTGCGTTTCTGGTATATTTTCCATCGACATCTTTTAACTTTGGTAACTTAACCCCATGCTTTTTTAAATATTTCTCATGGTAGTCTTTGATGATTTGATACACTTCTTCAATTTCTCTATCTGTCATACAAAATCCTTTTTATGTTGTCAGTTTTGACAAATCTGCAATCTGATAATAAAGGTTCCTGACCATATTAAGTAAAATCAGACGATTATCCCTCACCTTTTCATCTTCCACCATAACCATAACCTTATCAAAGAATGTATCTATTATGCCTTTTAATGATGCAAGGGTCTCAAAGACTTTTTCATAATTGCCTTCCTTCCAGTATCTATTTATATCAGGTGCTATCCTTTGTGTAATCTCAAAAAGTTCCTTTTCATTTGGATACTCAAAAAGAGATGTATCAATCTTTTGACCCTTGACCCCTGCCTCTTGCCCCTTTAGTATATTTGATACCCTCTTGAATGCAATTGTAAGCGCACTGCATGCAGGGTTTTTCTTGAATCCTTCAAGGGCCTTTATTCTTTTTACTGCATCGTTTATATCATACCAGTTTGCTGATAAAACTGCATCAGTGGAATCAAATGAATACCCCTGTGATAAAAGATGGTTTCTAATCCTTTCCTTGAAAAATTCCAAGACATCCTTTTTAATCTCCTGAACTGGTCTTTTAATCTTATCCTTTAATATCTCAATGGATTTATCAACCAGTTCATCAATAAGCAGGACAAGGCTTTTATCAATGATTATTGCCATGATGCCAAGCGCCTGCCTCCGCAGTCCGTAAGGGTCTGTCCCTCCTGTTGGGATAAGACCAACACTGAAACAACCGCATATTGTATCCATCTTGTCTGCAATGCTTATTATTGCACCTGCCTCTTTTTTTGGTAATTCACCTTCTGCCTTTATAGGCAGATAGTGTTCATATATCGCATCTGCAACTTCTTTGGATTCTCCTGATTTAAGTGCGTATTCTTTACCCATAATCCCCTGAAGTTTTGGAAATTCACTAACCATGCCTGTAACAAGGTCAGCCTTGCAGAGCATTGAGGCACGAGCAAGGATAAATCTGGGGTCTGGGGTTTGGGATCTGGGATCTTGCAAGAAAATCTCAACCCCTTCATTCATCGGTTCACAGAAACCAATCGCATGACCGATATGCACTGCAAGTCTTGTAAACCTTTCAACCTTTTCATAGGATGTTCCGAGTTTTGCCTGAAAGATAACACCTTTAAGTGCGGAAACCCTTTGTGCCAGAGGGATATTTACATCCTTATTAAAATAGAATTTTGCATCATTTAACCTTGCCCTTAAAACCCTTTCATTCCCCTTTATTACAATCTTCGGGTCTTTTGCTTTTGTATTTGCAACAAATATAAAATATGGAAGGAGATTTCCGTGTTTATCAACGACAGAAAAATATCTCTGGTGCTCTCTCATGGCATTTATAATAACCTCTTTTGGAAGGCTTAAAAATTCTTTATCAAAATTTCCGCGAAGGCAAACAGGATATTCTACAAGGTTTGTTACCTCGTCAAGAAGACCTTCATCCTGAAGGCACACACTACCTGCATTTTTTGCAGACTCATCAACCTTTTTTGCTATCAGTTCTTTTCGTTCAGATGGATTTATTATTACATTTGCAGATTTTGTCTTTTTTAGATAGGTCTCAAGGCTGTCAACTTTAAATGGTTTTGGGTTTAAAAACCTGTGCCCATAGGAAATGTTGCCGCTCTTTATATGTCCGAGTTTAAAATTTACAACCTTATCCCCGAATAGTGCAGTTATCCAGTGTATTGGCCTTGCAAAACTAATATCAGAGTTTCCCCATCTCATTGTTTTTGGAAATGGTATGGCACTTATAATATAAGGCAGGGTTTCTTCAAGGATGGATTCTGTTTTTCTTCCCTTTACCTCTTTTTTTATACAAACATATTCGCCTTTTTCAGTCTTGACAATTGACAGGTCTTTTACCTGCACCACATGAGAGCGGGCAAAACCCTCTCCTGCTTTTGTCGGATTGCCGTTCTCATCAAATGCAGCCTTTTTTGCAGGTCCTGTTATTGTGGCAGCAGAATCAGGCTGTTTTTCATCAAGAGAAGAGACATGGATTGTCAGTCTGCGGGGTGTGCCAAGTGCTGCAATGTTTTGAAAGTTAATATTTTTTTCAGTGAATGCAGTTTTTAAAAGGCTGGAAAATGATTCAAGCGCCTTCGGGATAAAGCCAGCGGGTATCTCTTCTGTACCAATCTCTATTAAAAGGTCTTTTGCCATAATTTCAGGATTATGAAAGGGATGCAATATTCAGGCAACCAATTTACCAAATCCATATTGCATTGCAAGGTTTTTTTGGAAATAACCCTTGCAATCACAGACTTAATATATTAAAAATATGGACTATAAAAAACAATATGCGAGGTACATCAGTGAAAAAAATAATAAGTATACTAATTTTAGCCTGTGGTGCATGTGCAGTTTTTCTGAACCCATATCCTGTCAGGGCATTTCAGGTCAATGGACAGGTACAACAAGGGGCAGGCTGCGGTGCAGAGTGCATATCATGCCATACTCTCACAACAGAAGAGGCTAAAAATATTTTAAAGGCGGATGTCATGTCTGTAAAGATGAGCCCTGTCAAGGGACTCTGGGAGATAAACGGAGTTCAAGAAGGCAAGAATTTCACTGTATATCTGGACTTTGCAAAGAAATATATCCTACTGGCAAGGTTTATACCTGTCGGAGATATAGGCAAGCCTGCGCCTGCAAAAAAGATTGACCCTAGCCAAATCCCACTTGGAGATGCACTTGTAATGGGCAGTCCAAATGCACCCATAAAGATAATAATCTTCGATGACCCTGACTGTCCGTACTGCAGGGAACTACATGGAGAGGCAAAAAAGATTATTGAAAAAAGGAAAGATATTGCCTTTTACATAAAACTCTATCCCCTGCCGTCCCATCCAAAGGCATATGAAAAATCCAAGACAATCCTGTGCAAAAAGTCTATAAAAATGCTGGAAAACGCCTTTGAAGGCAAGGAACTGCCAAAACCTGAATGTGAGGCAAAGGAAATAGATGAAAATATAAAACTCGCCAAAACACTCGGGATAAGCGGCACACCATTCATCATTCTGCCTGATGGCAGGACAATACCGGGATATATTGATGCAGATACACTCCTCAAGATGTTAGAGACAAAGCAGTAGAAAGAGGTTACTTTTGTGGAGTACTATCCTATATTTATGGATATAAAGGGCAAGCCTTGTGTTGTTATCGGCGGCGGCAGGGTTGCAGAGAGAAAGGTTTTATCACTCCTTAATGCAGGTGCAAAGGTATGTGTGGTAAGCCCCAGGCTAACTGATGGCATAAAAAAACTTGTACGGGAAAGAAGGGTTAAGGTTATCAAGAGGGCATACAAACAAGGTGATATTGACAGTGCATTTCTCGCATATAGCGCCACTGATAAGAGGGAAATAAACCGTGAGATATTTAAGGAGGCAAAGGGAAAAGGCATATTGTTAAATGTTGTTGATGTCCCTGATATGTGCAATTTTATAGTGCCTTCGGTTGTTGAAAGGGGGGACCTGCTTATTGCCATATCCACATCTGGCAAAAGTCCTGCATTGGCAAAGAGGATAAGAAAAAGACTTGGAAAAGAGTTCGGCGAAGAATATGCTGTATTCGTTAAAGTTATGGGCTGCATAAGAAGGGGATTATTGAAAAAGGGCATGGAATCTCATAAAAATAAAAAGATATTTGAGAAACTTGTCAACTCGTCTCTCATGGATTTAATAAAACAAAAGAACAGGAAGGCAATTGATACTCTTTTGAAAAAAGCAGTAGGCAAAGAATTTACTCTTGCAAAGATGAAAATCAAATTAGGTGACAGGTGAATTTTGTATTATTCCATATAACAGTAGCCTTGTACCTCTTAGCCACATTTGCCTATACATCATACCTCTTTTCCCATAACAAGAAGGTATCGGGCATATCTAACAAAATCCTTGTAATCGGTTTTTTATTCCATACGGTTGCCATCATTACAAGAGGGGTTGAAGCAGGGCATCTCCCATTAACGAACCTGCACGAATCCCTTTCTGTATTTTCATGGATGACCGTTGTCATATATTTAAGTGTAAATGCAAGATACCATATTGCATCGCTCGGTTCTTTTGTTGCACCCTTTGCACTTTTACTGCTCATAACAGCATCCTTTCTGCCAAAAGAGATTGTCCCGCTTGTCCCTGCACTTGAAAGTTACTGGCTTTATATCCATGTGCCCCTGGCAATATTCGGCAATGCCTTTTTTGCAATGTCGTTTCTTGTGGGGATAATGTATCTCATACAGGAGCACTACCTTAAATCAAAGAAAGTCGGAGGGCTTTACTTCCTGCTCCCATCCCTTGATGTACTGGATGAACTCGGCTATAAGTGCCTCACATACGGTTTTCCGATTTTAACTGCTGCTATGATAACAGGCGCTGTCTGGGCTGAATACGCGTGGGGGAGTTACTGGTCATGGGAGCCAAGGCAGGTGTGGTCTCTTATAACATGGTTTCTGTACGCAGCACTTTTGCACGGAAGACTTACGGTAGGCTGGCGAGGGAAAAAGGCTGCAATATATACAATTGCAGGGTTTATGATTTTACTGGGATCGTTTTTGATAATAAAATTTCTTGCACTTGGTGAACACGGCAGATTATGAACATAATAATTGTCGGATTAAGCCATAAGACAGCACCTGTTGAAATAAGGGAAAAACTCTCATTCCCCCCGCAGACCATTGATGAACCATTAAAGAAACTGTGCAATACTTATGGAATAAACGAAGGGGTTATTGTCTCTACCTGTAACAGGGTTGAGGTATTTGCAGTAACACCTGATATTGAAAAAGGGCTGTGGCAGGTCAAGAGGTTTCTTTCTGAATATCATAATATCCCACTGAATGAATTAGACGAGCATCTATATACATATGAGTCAGAAGAGGCAGTTAAGCATCTTTTCAGGGTTGTATCAGGTCTTGACTCAATGGTTATCGGAGAGCCGCAGATATTCGGGCAGATAAAGGATGCTTACGGTTATGCAGTTCAGCACGTTACAGCAGGGATAATAATAAACAAACTATTCCATAAGACATTCTCTGTTGCAAAGAGGATAAGGACAGAGACAAGGATAGGCTCATCCGCTGTATCAATAAGTTATGCTGCTGTTGAACTTGCAAAAAAGATTTTCGGAATAATGGAAGGTAAAACCGCAATGCTTATAGGTGCAGGTGAGATGGCAGAACTTGCAGCAAGACATCTTTTGAGTAATGGCGTAAAGGAGATAATGGTTGCAAACAGGACTTATGAACGTGCTGTTGAGATTGCAAGGCTTTTCAGCGGCACACCTATAATGTTCAGGGAGTTTGGACATTATCTGAAAAAGGTTGATATAGTCATTGTGTCAACAGCAGCACCTAAATTTATAATACATCCTGAACAGATAGAAGATGTCATTAAAGAGAGAAAGAATAAATCAATGTTTTTTATTGATATATCCGTGCCAAGAAACATAGACCCGCTGATAAATAATATAGACAATGTATATCTTTATGACATAGACGACCTTGAGGGCGTTGTTACTGCAAACCTTAAAGAACGGCATAAGGAAGCAAAGGAAGCAGAAAAGATAATAACCGAAGAGGTAGAAAAATTTTATAGGTGGATAAAGTCTCTTGATGTTGTGCCAGCGATAATATCCCTCCGCAAAAAATTTGAGAGGATGAAAGATGAGGAAGTGAAAGAGGCTCTGGCATTGCTTAAAGGGCTTTCAGACGAACAATTAAAGATAATAGATAAAATGGCAGGCGCTATTATAAAGAAGATACTCCATACGCCGCTGACGCATTTAAAAAAAGAGTCAAATAAAGTTGAAGGGGATTTTTATATAGAGGCGGCAAGAAAACTCTTTGACCTTGAAGAAGAAGCAGTAGTAGAAGAGGTTAAGGAGATAAAAAAGGTCTAGCGGAAATATGTTAAAGATAAAGATTGGTACACGCGCAAGCGCCCTCGCAATCTGGCAGGCAAACTGGGTTAAGTCTGAAATTGAAAAAAGATACCCGGAATACCATGTTGAACTTGTCAGGATAAAGACCACAGGGGATAAAATTCTTGATGTGCCTTTGGCGAAGGTCGGCGGCAAGGGTCTTTTTGTCAAAGAGATTGAAGAGGCGCTGTTAGAAAAAAAAGTTGATTTGGCAGTTCATTCAATGAAGGATGTGCCGACTGATTTTCCAAAAGGACTTCATCTTTCTGCAATTTTAGAAAGGGAAGACCCAAGGGATGCGTTGATAATAAAGGGGTCAAGGGGTCAAGGGGTCAAGGGGTCAAGGTTTAAAGACCTTCCGCAGGGTGCGACTGTTGGCACAAGTAGTCTTAGACGCTCGTCTCAATTGCTAAACATAAGACCTGATTTAAAGATTATTCAATTGCGCGGCAATCTTGACACAAGGATTAGAAAACTGGATGAAGGGCAGTTTGACGCCATAATCCTTGCCGCTGCCGGTGTTAAAAGGCTTGGCTTAGAAAATAGGATTACAGAACTCCTCTCTCCTGAAATAAGTTTACCTGCAATAGGTCAGGGCGCTGTTGGCATTGAAACAAGGATTGATGATAATGAGACTAACAAACTCGCGGCATTTTTAAATCACAAAGAAACATCTATTGCCGTGCGCGCAGAAAGGGCGTTTTTAAAGAAACTTGAGGGCGGCTGTCAGGTGCCGATTGCAGCATACGGTGTTATCATCCCCTCTCCCCTTGCGGGAGAGGGTCAGGGTGAGGGGGAATTTTCAGGTAGTAATATAAAACTTACAGGGCTTGTTGCATCTGTTGACGGCAAAAAGATTATAAAGGATGTTATTATCGGAAATGTTGATGATGCAGAATCTCTAGGCGTCCAACTCGCCGAAACCCTTTTAAACAAAGGCGCATGGGATATATTGAAAGAGGTGTACACTTCACGCTGAAAAACGCCCATCTGCTTTGGGAAAATGGAAAAAAATAGGGAAGGGGGAATGGTAAATAAATCTGTCCCCTTTTTCTGTCCCCTTTTTCCTCTCCAGATGAGCCTTGGCGTTAGAGGAGATATGATCGAACTCTTTAATGAGCAACCGTTATTGCTTCAGTGGTTGCCAAGTCTTGATCGAGGATTAGTGATAGGTATTAATCGAACAGGACAGGTTTTCATTGTTATATCTGCGTTTATGTGCCTATTCCAAGACAAATTGCAGGTGCTGATTTCTCGGTCACTCGGAATAGTTGCTGTAGTCATTCGAGAATTCACGGCAGGAGCAGGCTGGCGTTGGAATAAGGATGAGATTGGATTTGAGTTTCCGCCAGAAAAGCCACTAACAGATGAGCAAGTTCATGAGGACGTTCAAATCGGCAAGCAGTTTGCTTTGTCTTCAATTTTGTTGGTGGTGCTGATTGCAATTTCGGGCCGAGGCCCGTTGGGCTGGTTATTATTCCCGTTCGAAGTTATGTGGCGTGCAATCACAGTCTGGCTTGAGGTACAGCTCAGTCTCTGGTCGATTATTGACACACTTGGGGGTAGTCTAGGGCGTTTGTTTGGCTTCTTTCCACTGCTCTATCTATCGATACTTGCGTGCGCAATTATTGCTAGGCCATATGCTTTCATATTCTCAAAGATGGCTAATTACATTTCCCACGGACTTTATCAACTTGCGGTCTCGCTTGTTTTAATCACAGGATTATTACTTGTATTGATCGCCACGTAGTGAATTGAAGCAGAAGAATATCCCTATTCCCTAATTCAGGAAAACTAGGGACAGCGACCATTTTTAGTGGCATCAGAATAAATGCTTGTCATTCCCGCGAAGGCGGAAATCCATTTTTAAAGAGGGTGCAGTGAAATACAGAAACATCTCCCGCATTCTCATACTTCAGAAGCCTGCCAAAATTATAAAACCTCTGTTTCCCTTTTATGCATAAGCCTGTTTATGTGCCTTTACAGTGAGTTCCAGTCCCATAGCGCGAAGCAGTGTCAGCAGGCTTTTTATCTCAGGATTGCTGCGCTTTGAAAGCATGCGATAAAGATTTCCCCTGTTAAGATGAGCCTTTTCCGCTATTGTTGATATTCCGCCTTGGGCTTCGGCAATGTTTCTTAAAGCAAGCAAAAATAACCCGCGGTCTCCTTCTTCAATTGCAGCATT
>MGPS01000013.1:3525-21251 GCA_001797495.1 Deltaproteobacteria bacterium GWC2_42_11 | reverse complement strand
AATCCTCCAGAGATTTTCAATACCCATCCTTTGAAACCCAAAAATAGACATTGATTTTTGGGGAAACTGGTAAGTTGCCTGCCAGACGAGGCGGATGCCATTTTTGTAACGAGCCGTATGTTCACCGATACGGTGGAGAAGCAAAAATGCGCCGACAACAAAGTCGGGGCACCCAAGCGAAGATTGGGTCGGGCAAATCGCCAGTTTGTAAAATAGCGAGGTTTTTAATCGCTATTTTACGGCTGAAAGACTTTCCTTGCAAACAAGCGTTAATTTAGGTTATAAATAATCAAATTAAAAATATTTAACCATTTATAAATCCCAATTTAATCTTCAAAGAGTAGAATATAAGAGATGGAATACTTATGATTTTCAGTTACAAAAGGAGATAAAAATCTTGCTGGTTTTGCTGTTGTCTGCCCCGCCTGCAAACCCATAGCCTCTAAAAGCCTCCAGCCCAAACGGTTTGCCAGCAGGGCAGACAACAGCAACAAGGTATTTTTAGATGAAAAACGGCAAAGTATACTTGATAGGTGCCGGGCCCGGTGATGCAGGGCTTATAACACTCAAAGCAGTTGAAAAGATAAAGAGTGCGGATGTTGTTGTCTATGACTATCTTGCGAATAAAAAATTTCTTGAATATGCGAGAAAAGGTGCAGAGGTTATTTATGTCGGCAAGGTGGGCGGCAAACACACACTCCCTCAGGATGAGATAAATAAACTCATAATTGAAAAGGCAAAGAGAGGTAAGGTTGTCGCAAGACTCAAAGGCGGGGACCCGTTTATCTTCGGCAGGGGCGGGGAAGAGGCAGAGGAGATTGTCCAGGCAGGCATCCCTTTTGAGGTTATACCGGGTGTTACTGCTGGTGTTGCTGCTGCTGCGTATGCAGGCATCCCGCTTACGCACAGGGACTTTACAACAACTGTCGCATTTATAACAGGCCACGAAGACCCCACAAAAGATGAGTCAAACATACATTGGGATAAGATTTCAACAGGCATCGGAACGCTTGTTTTTTACATGGGCATAGGAAACCTTGAGCCGAACATGAAAAAACTTATTGAGAATGGGAGAAGCCCTGATACGCCCGCTGCATTGATAAGATGGGGAACAACAGAAAAGCAGGAGACTCTTATTGGAACTGTCAAAGATATTGCAGAAAAGGCAAGGCAGGCAAACTTCAAGGCGCCTGCAATTACAGTTGTGGGCGGGGTTGTAGGACTTAGGGATAAATTAAGATGGTTTGATAAGAAGCCTTTATTCGGCAAAACAATTGTTGTTACAAGGGCAAGGGAGCAGGCAAGCGATTTCTCAGACTTGCTGAAAGAAAACGGCGCAGATGTAATAGAGTTTCCAACAATAGAGATTGTGCATCCGAAAGATTGGTCTCAAATTGACAGGGCAATAAAGAAACTGCCAAAGTATGATTGGGCTATATTTACAAGTGTAAATGGTGTAAAATATTTTGCAGAGAGGCTGAAAAAGAAAGGCAAAGACATAAGGGAACTGAGGGGCATAAAGATTTGTGCAATAGGGCCAAAGACAAAACAGGAGATTGAGGCGCTTGGCTTGAGGGTTGATTTTATGCCAAAGGAATACAGGGCAGAGGGGATAATAAAAGGGCTTGGAAAGATAAAAGGCAAAAATATCTTGCTCCCAAGGGCAGAGGTTGCAAGGGAAATTCTGCCAGAGGAGTTGAACAAAAGAGGCGCAAAGGTTGATGTCGTAACCTCTTACAGGACAGTGAAGCCAAAGGAAAGGACAGAAGAAATAAAAGAACTGTTCAAAGAGGGGAAGATTGATATTGTCACATTCACATCCTCATCTACGGTTACAAATTTTTTAAGTATGTTTAAAAATGGCGAGGCAGTGGAATTTTTGAAAAATGCAAAGGTTGCAAGCATTGGTCCTATAACAAGGGATACTGCTTTAGATTATGGAATAGAAACAGCAATAATGCCTAAGAAATACACAATCCCTGCGTTGGCAGAGGCGATTGTTGAGCATTTTAAGGGTAAGTAGAGTCACGCAAGGAAATGGCAGATATGAAAAGTGTTATCCGGATTATAACGAAACAGCGAGTGGAAGAAAATGATGTCTTATTTTGGTCTAAAAAGTCCCCGTCGGAAAAATTAACCGCATTGCAGATTATGCGGGAACAGTATATCTGTTTTTTTAACAAAGGTTCATTATATCGTGAGAGTAGAAAAGGACTTCGAAGAATTTATAAGATTGTTAAACAAACGCAAGGTTAAGTATCTTATCGTGGGTGCGTATGCAGTAACATTTTATTCGCAACCGAGAAATACCGGCGATATAGATTTTTTTATCCAGAGGGAAAGGGGCAATGTAAAAAGGCTCGTGGAAGTTCTTAGAGACTTTGGATTTGAAAGTCTGAATCTCACGGAAGATGATTTTCTCAAACCTAACCATACAGTGCAATTCGGCTATGAACCTAACAGAATTGATATACTTTCTTCCATCAGCGGCGTTGAGTTTGAAAAGGCATACGGCACAAAAGTAGCGGCGAGGTTTGGCAGAGAAAAGGCATGGTTTATTTCCTTGAAATATCTGCTGAAAAACAAACAATCTATTGGCCGGAAAAAAGATGAGGCTGATGTGGAACTGCTTTTAAAGTTTAAGAATTTAAAGAGAGGAAGGAAATTACAATGATTGACATAACAAAACTTTTTTGCGGCGCTGATACAACAGGCGACCCATTAAGATACGGGCATAAAAAAGGCGCGGGACACGGCGCGCCGCATGCGACAGAAAAGGTTGAGCATGAAGTTCCAAAATCAGCAAGCGAGAGAAGACCTGTTGTTGTGTGGAGCGTTTCAAGGAGGTGCAACTTAAACTGCATCCACTGCTATACAGATTCGCATAATGAGGATTATCCGGGTGAATTAACAACGCAGGAAGCCAAAACCATGATTAAAGACCTTGCAGACTTCGGCATACCCGCGCTTCTTCTTTCCGGCGGCGAACCGATAATGAGAAAGGATTTGTTTGATTTGGCAGACTATGCAAGAAGCCTTGGACTACGGCTGACGCTTTCAACAAACGGCACGCTCATAGATGCAAAGATTGCAAAGAGAATCAAGGATACCGGTTTTAGTTATGTCGGCATATCATTTGACGGCATCGGCGAGGTGAATGACAAGTTCAGGGGCATGGAAGGCGCATTTGACCTTGCGCTTCGCGGCGTCAGAAACTGCATGGATGTTGACCAGAAGGTTGGACTACGATTGACGCTTACAAGGAGAAATTATGAGGACTTGCACAATATCTTTGACTTTATAGAAAAAGAAGGCATACAGAGGGCGTGCTTTTATCACCTTGTTTATGCAGGCAGGGGAAGCGACATAAGAAAAGACGACCTTTCCCATGAGGAGAGCCGCCGCGCCCTTGATATAATCCTTGAGAGGACAATGGACTTTCATAAAAGGGGTTTGAAAAAGGATATACTCACTGTTGATAACCATGTTGACGGACCGTATCTTTATATGAAATTAAAGGAGATGAATCCTGAAAGGGCGGAAGAGGTTTATAAATTTTTGGAATGGAACGGCGGCGGCGCAAACTCATCAGGCGTTGGCATTGGCAACATTGATTTCTTCGGCAATGTCCATGCAGACCAGTTTTGGCAGGATTACTCATTTGGCAATGTAAAACAAAGACCGTTCAGCGAAGTCTGGATGGATACATCTGATGTGATTATGAAAGGGCTTAAAAACAGGCTTCCTGTTTTAAAGGGAAGATGCGCAAATTGCAAATGGCTCAAACTCTGCGGAGGGAGTTTCAGGGTAAGGGCTTTGCGTGTTTATAATGACCCATGGATGCATGACCCTGCATGTTATCTGACAGACGAGGAGATTGGGGTTAAAGACAAGAAATCCGCAGTAGGTGGAAGGTAGATCACACTTAACGTGATAGGGAGAAAATATATTTATTATTAAAAAGATATTAGCGCCATTCCTGCTGCCCCCGGGGATATTTATAATTGCACTGTTTACTTCAGGTGTCTGGTTTTATTTTAAAAAGGGATTACGCAAGGCAGGCATCTTTAATCTACTTATTGGGGTTGTTATGTGGGTTTTATCTATATCTCCATTGGCAGATGCAATCATCAGAGGACTTGAATCTGATTTTAAAATACATGGAAATCCCGAAAGTGATGTTATAGCTATTTTAGGAGGAGGGGCAAATTGGGCGCCAGACCTTTCTGGCAGGGGTTTCCCAAGAGAGGAAACACTTGCCAGGATAATTACTGCTGTACGGCTTCAGAAAAAACTGGGTATCCCGATTATTGTGTCAGGCGGGCAGGTTTTTAAAAATATGCCCCCTGAAGCAGATGTAATGAAACGACTCTTAACAGACCTCGGTGTTCCTTCTGATAAAATCATTATTGAAGATAAAAGCAGAGATACAATTGAAAATGCAAGATATATAAGAAAAATATCCGACGACATGGGATTTAAAAAAGTAATACTTGTAACATCAGCCTATCACATGAGACGTTCTGTAATGAGTTTCAAAAAGACAGATATGGAGGTTATTCCTTTTCCGTCAAATTTCAAAACATGGGAAGGTAAGGAATACGGATGGGAAAGTTATCTTCCTGATACATCAGACAAGATAGGTATTGCCATACATGAATATCTGGGGCTTCTGTTTTACAGGTTGGTTTATTAATGTTTTTTATATTTAAGGAGTGGTGATATGTCTATTTTCCCAAAATATCGTCCAAGACGATTAAGAAGAAACCAAACAATAAGAAGGATGATAAGAGAGACAACTCTTTCTATAAATGACCTGATACTGCCTATCTTTGTTACATTTGGCAGGAATGTAAAAAAGCCGATAGGTTCTATGCCAGGGCATTATCAAATATCAATTGATAATCTTGCAAAAGAAGTAAAAGAGGTAAAAGACCTTGGCATCCCTGCTGTGATTTTATTCGGCATACCTGAACATAAAGACAAGGTTGGCAGCGAGGCATATAATCCAAAAGGGATTATCCAGCAGGCAATAAAGGCAATTAAGGACAAGACGCCAGAACTGGTTGTGATTACAGATGTCTGTATGTGTGAATATACTTCACATGGACACTGCGGCATAATTAAAAATAATGATGTTGACAATGACGCAACCATTGAACTACTCGCAAAAGAGGCTTTGTCCCATGCTAAAGCAGGCGCTGATATTGTTGCGCCATCGGACATGATGGACGGCAGGGTCGGCGCAATAAGAAATATTCTGGATGATAATAACTTCAGCCATATCCCGATTATGAGTTATGCTGCAAAATATGCAAGCGCATTTTATGGTCCATTCAGAGAGGCAGCGGAATCAACGCCGCAGTTTGGGGACAGGAGAAGTTATCAGATGGATCCGGCAAACAGCAATGAGGCTTTGCGTGAGGCCGCTCTTGATATTGAAGAGGGCGCTGATATTATCATGGTTAAACCTGCGCTCCCTTATCTTGATATAATCAGAAGAATCAAAGATGAGTTTAACTATCCTGTTGCTGCATATAATGTAAGCGGTGAGTTTGCAATGATAAAGGCAGCAGAAAAACTTGGATGGATGGATGGCGAGAGGGCAATGATGGAATCCCTCATTTCAATAAAAAGGGCAGGGGCGGATTTGATACTTACATATTTTGCAAAAGAAGCGGCGAAAATACTAGGAGGTAAAATTTAGTGCATACAACAATACCAAAAGGACATCCGCATGATGTTCCGATGATTGATAATGATAAGCCGCAAACAAAGAAGTGGCTTCCCAAACTCATTGCATGGGAAGTTACACGCTCATGCAATCTTGACTGCATCCACTGCAGGGCTGCTGCAAGGTTTGGTCCATATCCAAATGAACTTTCAACAGAGGAGTGCATGACGTTTCTCAATGATGTGGCAAAGGCATTTCCTTCATTTATTATAATCTTGACAGGCGGCGAACCCATGATGAGACCTGATATATGGGATATTGCCAGCCATGGAACAAAACTTGGTTTAAGGATGGTTATGGCGCCTTGCGGCTTTCTTGTTACAGAAGAGACTACAAAAAAGATGATGGATGTCGGCATAAAAAGGGTGAGTTTTTCAATAGACGGCGCAACAAGGGAAAGCCATGACAATTTTCGCCGTGTAAATGGCGCATTTGACAGCGTGATGCATGCAATTGAAAATGTAAAAAAGGTCGGGCTTGAGTTTCAGGTAAACACTACAATCACAAAACACAATCTGCACGAACTTCCGTCAATACTGGATATGGTTATAAAACTCGGCGCAAAGGCGCATCACCCGTTTCTCCTCGTGCCAACAGGCAGGGGCGCTGAATTAAAAGACCATGAGATTTCTCCTGAAGATTATGAAAAGACACTTACATGGTTCTACGATATGAGGGACAAGGTGCCTTTGCAGTTTAAGCCCACATGCGCTCCGCATTATTACAGGATATTCAGGCAAAAAGAGAGGGAAAAGGGGATAAGCGTTAAACCAGAGACGCATGGTCTTGATGCAATGAGCAAGGGCTGCATGGGAGGACAGACATTTGCATTTGTATCCCATACAGGCAAGGTTCAAATATGCGGTTTTCTGGATGTTGAATGCGGGGATATAAGAAAAGAGCCTTTCAGTAAAATTTGGGATACATCAAAGGTCTTTCAGGAGATGCGCGCATGGGATGAATATCTCGGAAGGTGCGGGTACTGCGAATTCAGAAAGGTCTGCGGAGGGTGCAGGGCAAGGGCATTTGCGTTCACTGGAAATTATCTTGAAGAAGAGCCGTTCTGCACATATCAGCCAAGTGAAATAGCCAAAAAACATGGACAGCCTAGATAAAAAAATCCTAAACATTATTCAGACTAAATTTCCCATTACACAAAAACCTTATGAGGCAATAGGCAGAGAGGCAGGCATATCAGAAAAGGAGACAATAGACCGTATTGCCAATCTCAAAAAAGAAGGCATTATAAGACGGATTGGTGCAACCTTTGACCCTAAAAAACTCGGCTTTACAAGTTCCCTTTGTGCAGCAAAAGTGCCAAAGGAAAAGATAGATGAATTTGTAAATGTGGTAAATTCATATCCGGGGATTACACATAATTACGAAAGAGACCACCAATACAATATATGGTTTACATTTATTGCAGAATCAATGGATGAGATTGAAAAGAGCCTGAAAGAGATATCAGAGAAAACAGGTATAACTGATATAAAAAACCTGCCGACAGTAAGATTTTTCAAGATAAAGGTTGATTTTGATATGTCAAAATAACCTTCACTCCAATTTTGCCACTCCAATTTTGCCTTGACAGAAAAGCCTTTAATAGGCTAGTTTTATAAACCTTAAAACAGTGCCAGTCGGGCAGAAAAAAATAACTTCATGTTTAAAAAAGTATTGATAGCAAACAGAGGTGAGATAGCAACCCGTGTTATAAGGGCTTGCAAGGAACTCGGCATTTCCACTGTAGCCATATATTCAGAAGACGATGCAACATCTCTTTATGTTAAAAAGGCTGCAGAGTCCTACCTTGTTGGTCCGGGTCCAATAGAAGGCTATCTCAATATACACAGGATAGTTGACCTCGCATCAAAAGTCGGTGTGGACGCTATACACCCGGGCTACGGCTTCCTTGCAGAGAATCATGCCTTTGCTGAATTATGTGAAAAAAAAGGGATTACATTCATCGGCCCTGCAAGCAGTACAATAAAGGATATGGGGGATAAGGTAAGGGCGAGGGAACTTGTGCAAAAGTTTGGGGTGCCTGTAGTGCCTGGGACAGAAGGCAGTATAAAATCTGCAGATGAGGCAATTAAGTTTGCAGGGGAGATAGGTTACCCTGTAATGGTAAAGGCATCAGGCGGCGGCGGCGGCAGGGGTCTCCGCATAGCAAGGAATGAAAAGGAACTTATAAGCGGCATTGAGACAGCACAGTCTGAGGCAAAAGGTTCTTTCGGCACATCAGATGTATTTATTGAAAAATATCTTGAGAGACCGCATCACATTGAATTCCAGATACTTGCTGATAAATATGGCAGTATAATATATCTTGGTGAAAGGGATTGTTCTATACAGAGGCGGCATCAGAAACTCATTGAGATAGCGCCTTCACTCCTTCTTGACAATAAATTACGAAAAGAGATGGGTGATGCTGCTGTCAGGGCAGCAAGGGCGGCAAACTATACAAATGCAGGGACTGTGGAATTCCTTGTTGATACTGACAGACGCTTTTATTTTCTCGAGATGAACACCCGTATCCAGGTTGAACACACAATTACAGAGGAGATAACAGGCATAGACCTTGTAAAGAAACAGATTGAGATTGCTGCCAGCAAAAGGCTTGATATAAAGCAGGAAGACATAAATATACGCGGTTTTGCAATAGAGTGCAGGATATGTGCAGAAGACCCGAAACGCAACTTTGCACCAAATTCAGGCAGGGTAACAGCATATTACTCGCCGGGCGGTATAGGTGTAAGGATAGATGGCGCGATATACAAGGACTATATAATACCGCGTTTTTATGATTCAATGGTTGCAAAACTTGTGGTCAGAGGCATGACATGGGAGGAGACTGTAAACAGGATGAACAGGTCTCTGGAAGAATTTGTTATAAGAGGGGTAAAGACCACAATACCTTTTTTGAGGAATGTTATGCAGGACCCTGATTTCAGAAACGGCAATTTTGATACAGGTTATATAGACCGAAAACCCGAACTTCTCAATTATGATGAGTTCGGGGACCCGGTTGACAAGGTCGCTGCCATATCCACTGCTATCGCAGCATATCATGGATTTTGAAAGGTGTATGGGTAAATACAGACTATGCCAAAAAATAAAACTAAAAATCCGATAGTAAAAATAACAGACACGGTTCTGCGGGATGCACATCAGTCACTCCTTGCAACAAGGATGCGGACTGATGATATGCTTTCTATAGCAAAAAAACTTGACAGGGTGGGGTACTGGTCTCTTGAGGTATGGGGCGGTGCAACCTTTGACACATGCTTAAGGTTTCTGAAAGAAGACCCCTGGGAAAGGCTCAGGAAACTGAGGAAGGCTATACCTAACACCCGTCTCCAGATGTTACTTCGCGGGCAGAACCTCGTCGGCTACAGGCATTATCCTGATGATGTTGTGAGAAAATTTGTGGAACGTTCTGCTAAAAACGGAATAGACATATTCAGGATATTTGATGCACTGAACGACATAAGGAACCTCGAGACAACGATAAAGGCAGCAAAGGGGACAAATACCTTTGTAGAGGCAGCGGTCTGCTATACAAAATCCCCTGTCCACAGCCATGAGATGTTCGTTGAGATGGCGGCAAAACTTGAAAACATGGGCGCTGATTCCATCTGCATAAAGGATATGGCAGGACTCCTGGCACCTTATGACGCATATGACCTCGTAAGCAAATTAAAGCAAAGGATAAATGTGCCTATACATATTCATACACACGATTCAAGCGGATTGGCAGCAATGAGTTATCTTAAGGCGATAGAAGCAGGCGCTGAGATAATAGATACTGCTATATCATCCATGGGTTCAGGGACAGCACAGCCCCCGACAGAGAGCCTCGTCGCAGCGTTAAAGGATACAGCCTGTGATACAGGGCTCAACCTAACACTCCTTGCAGATATTGCAGAATATTTCAGGGAGGTGCGCAGGAAATACAAGAGGTTCGAAAGCGAATATACGGTGATAAATACAAAAACCCTTGTTGTGCAGATACCGGGCGGAATGATATCAAATCTGGCTGTGCAGTTAAAAGAACAGAATGCACTTGAGAGGATGAACGAAGTCTTTGAAGAGATACCTCGCGTTCGGAAAGACCTTGGTTATCCGCCTCTGGTTACGCCGACAAGTCAGGTTGTTGGCACACAGGCAACACTCAATGTCCTTTCAGGTGAACGATATAAGATACTGACAAGCGAAACAAAAAATTATCTGAAGGGTCTTTACGGAAGTCCACAGGGTAAGATAGACAGGAAGGTGCAGAAAAAGGCGATAGGGGACGAGAAGCCCATAACATGCAGGCCTGCAGACCTCCTTGAGCCTGAACTTGATAAACTGACAAGGGAACTGGGGTCAAAGGCGAAGAGTATAGATGATGTGCTGTCATACGCACTGTTCCCAAATGTAGCGCTGGAGTATTTTGAACAGAGGGACGAAGGGAGGCTCACACCTGAACCACTTGAAGAACCTGTTAAGGAAAAGGGAACGCAGATACCGCATGCGTCTCTCCTTGCACCAAGTGAGTTTATTATAACTGTGCACGGTGAATCTTTCCGCATCAAGGTCGCAGGTGCAGGACACAAGGTTGACGGCAAGAGGCCTTTCTTCCTGAAGATAGACGACAGGCTGGAAGAGGTAATGCTGGAATCTCTGACAGAGGTAATACCAACAACAGCCGGAGAAATAGAGGCAAAACCGACAACGCACTCTGTAAGACCCAGGGCGCAGAAAAAAGGCGATGTTACAGCGCCCATACCCGGTAAGGTAACCAGCATAAAGGTCTCAGAAGGAGACAAGGTTCAGGCAGGTGATACTGTTCTGACAGTTGAGTCCATGAAGATGGAAAATGAAGTCCATACGCCTGTGGACGGTGTTGTCAAGAAGATATATGTAAAGGTCGGAGACTCCATAAACCCTGATGAGACACTTATGGTGATAGAGAAAGAATAGGATAACCTCATAATTTCCATTAAAAAACATGCCTGTCCTGAAAGTCCTTACAATAGTATTCCCTGTATTCAGCATCATAGGCATAGGTTATGTCTTTGCAAGGTTTAAAAAATTAAGCCTTGAGCCAGTAATAAATATTTTATTGTATCTAACAATCCCGTCTCTAGTTATCGCATCTCTTGTAAAAAAGAAAATCATCTTAAATGAACTTTTAATTGTGTCAACAACAGCAGTTATTGTTGTAATAGGAACTGGCATTATAAGTTTTATATACTTGAGTATAATAAACCGAAAAGAACTGCGGGGTTTTTATCTCACCACGATGTTTATGAACTCCGGCAATATGTCATTCCCGCTCTCACTCCTCGCATTCGGAGACGAAGGACTTGCAATAGCAGTAATATACTATGTTGCAATAAGCCTTATGGTTTATTCTCTGGGTATTTATATTGCAAAGGGTGAAGGCGGTTTTAAAGAGATATTCAGACTGCCTTTGATATATGCAACAGTTGTGGGATTGGCGCTAAATTTTACAGATGTGGCTGTTCCAAAGCCAATACTCTCAACCCTTGATATGCTCGGCGCAGCAACAATCCCTCTCATGCTGATAAGTCTCGGCTATCACCTCCACTCCACTCACATAACATCCTTTGCCATATCATCATCAGGGACTTTGATAAGGATACTCGGCGGGGCAATGCTCGGATACTCGGCAACAGTCCTGTTCGGGATAGAAGGGCTTGAACAGAAGATAATAATACTCTCGTCTTCAATGCCTTCTGCTGTTATAAACTTCATCGTCAGTTACAGGTATAAACTCCAGTCGGAACTTGTGGCATCAATAATTGCATTGAGCACTATTGTAAGCCTTTTCACAACGCCTGTGATACTCTATTTGCTGATGTAAAGTTTGATGCCTTTACACCTACAAGTCTGACCTTTCTTGAAATATCCACCTTTTCCAATATAGAAGTAAGAGCAACCCATATCTCGTCAAAAGAATTTGTATGCTCTTTTATTGTCTTTGACCTTGTTATAGTAAGAAAATCGCTGTACCGTATCTTTAATGTAACTGTCTTTGCCTTGTAAGACTCTGACTTGAGCCTGTCAACCACATCCTTTGCAAGTTCAAACAATGTTCTTTTTACGAGATGCATATCATTTGTATCTGCCTGGAATGTAATCTCCCTGCTCATGGAATCAGGCTCATAAAACGGCACAACAGGACTGTTGTCAATACCGTGAGAATGTTCATAAAGCGTCCTCCCGAAGACCTCGCCAAAGTTTCGTATCAAATACTGGACAGGTAATTTTGCAAGTTCACCTATTGTCTTCACACCAAGTTCATTTAGTCTATTTTCTGTTTTCTCACCAACACCCCACAACTTCCTTACAGACATTGTTGAAAAAACCTTCTCAATGTCTTTATCCCTTATGACAGTAAAACCATCTGGCTTGTTCATATCGCTTGCCATCTTTGCAAGGAGTTTGTTCGATGCAATGCCAACAGATGCAATAAGCCCAAGTTCTGCCTTTATCCTGCGTTTTACCTCCCTTGCAATATCCAGAGCACCTTTTGGATTTTCAGTAACATCCATGAATGCCTCATCTAGACCAAATGATTCAACAAGTGGTGTGTATCCTTGAAGTATTGCCATAAATTTATCTGACTCTTTTTCATATGCCTCAAAATCAACAGAAAGAAAAACTGCATTTGGACATCTTTTATAAGCAGTCCGAAGCGGCATGCCTGACCTCACTCCGAACTTCCTTGCCTCATACGATGCGGCAGATACAACACCCCTCTTTGCAGGGTCGCCATCTCCTCCGACAATAACAGGCTTGCCTTTGAGTTCAGGTCTTTTCTTTATTTCAACAGATGCGAAAAATGCATCCATGTCTATGTGTATTATGGAACGGTTCATATTTTTATCCCAAAAATACCCTTCTGCGGTTGCCTGTCCTGCTGGTAAACCGTCTAGATGGGAGGCTTTTAGAGGCCACGGGTTTGCAAGCGGGGCAGGCAACCGCAAATACTAACAAGATTTTCATCCCCCGCACACCTATACATAAGTGTGCGGGCTTATGTGGGTTTGTTTAGTAATAGCACAGGAAGAGGCATGAATCAAATATATTGAATTTTTACGGATAACATATTAGAGTATTTATCAATCATTATTCTATACGGAGGTAAACATGCTTAAAAGGATTTTACTGACAGCGTCGGTTTTAATCTTTGCTGTTGGACTAATTTCAAATGCTGCGCCTGCAGCAGAAAAAAAAATAAAGGTGAAAGGAGATAGCGAATTGGAAAAACTAAAAAATACAAAGGCTGTTATAGAAACAAAATACGGGAATATTGAAATAAGATTTTTCCCTGATGCAGCGCCGAACCATGTCAAGAATTTCATGAAACTTTCAAAAGAGGGTGTGTATGACGGCACAATATTCCACAGGGTTATACCCGGATTTATGATACAGGGCGGAGACCCAAACACCAAAGGTCCGAACAAGGCAGCATACGGTATGGGCGGACCAGGATATAATGTAAATGCAGAGTTTAATAAGATAAGCCATAAAAGGGGAATTGTTTCTATGGCAAGGTCAATGCACCCTGACAGCGCTGGCTCACAGTTTTTTATAGTAGTTGCAGACTCAACATTCCTTGACGGGCAATATACTGTATTCGGTGAGGTTACAAAAGGAATTGAGGTTGCAGACAAGATTGTAAACCTCCCCAGAAATGCAAACGATCTGCCTGATGAGCGGGTTGAGATGAAGGTGAAGATAATAGAGTAGAATATTCCGTTTATATCTGATTCAACACCTCCCCCGCTACCCCCTCTTCCTCTCCCCTCGTCTTAATCTCACCATTAAGTCTTTTTTCAAGGAGTGTTCCTAGAATCTTCTTGTATATCGGTCCCTCTGCAATGCCCATATTCTTTAAATCACCGCCTGTAAGGACTGTCTTTATATCCTTAAGGTGAGTGATGAAGTTTGATATGGTCTTTCTCACCTCTTCTATTTTAGCCTTCGCCATCATGTAGAGTATGTTTTCCATGGACAGAGGTTTTAGAATCGTGTAAACCTCGCTGTTCCTTAAATCTCTTTTTATCTGAATGCTGTTGAGTGCTGTCTTTGAATCAGACCTTGCCTGCAAAACCTTGAGCCTGTGCCTGCCTTCTATCTCAAACCTCTGACATAGCAAAACAAAATCCTCATCCTTTAACCTGTCTGTCAGGAGCAGGAATATCACAAGCCACCTTTCAATCCTTTCCTCAAGATACAAGAGTTTATACCACGAGAGGGCATTCCCACCCCTTTCAAGAAGTATTTCACCTTCCTTATCCATGACTATTTCAGGATGGATGAATTTTAATATATCCAGTTCCTTCATTCGCTTTATGGCAGAGATGTAATTTTCTTCTTCAAATATCGCCTTTATCTCCTCAAGGACTCTCTTCCCGCTTACCCTGTTAAATATGTCCAGTTTCACGGCGTTCTTTATCAGATTCAACGTGTGCTTGCCTATTTTAAAACCAAACCTCTGCTCAAACCTTATTGCCCTAAAAACCCTTGTAGGGTCTTCTATGAAACTTAAGTTGTGCAAGACCCTTATTGTCTTTTCCTTTATATCCCTCTGTCCGCCAAAAAAGTCTTTTAACTCGCCAAAGGTTTTCGGGTTGAGTGCAATGGCAAGTGTGTTGGTTGTAAAATCCCTCCTGTAGAGGTCTAGTTTTATGGAAGAAATTTCAACTGTTGGAAGTGAGCCGGGTCTTTCATAGTATTCAAGCCTTGCTGTAGCAACATCAATCCTGAAATTGTCAGGAAACATTATCACTGCTGTATTGAACCTTTCATGCGTTTTGACCCTGCAGTTATTCCTCTTTGCAAATTCACTGGCAAACCTGATGCCATCACCTTCTATCACTATATCTATATCAAGGTTTTCATATCTCATTATCAAATCCCTGACAAAACCGCCTACAGCATATGCATTAAAGCCCATATCATCAGCAGTTTTCCCTGCATCTTTTAATATCCTGATGATATTTTCAGGGAGTTTGTCGTGCATGAGTTTTGCAACAAACCTGTGCTTTTTACCTGTTTCATCAAGCGGTTCATGCGGCACTTCAACAATCTCTTCATGTATAATTCTTAGAACATCTGTCCTGCTTATTACTCCAACAAGTTTATTGTCTTCAACAACAGGAACCAGCCTCTGGCGATAGCCTATGACAGCGTCTTTAACATCATCTACAGATGCATCAGGAGATACTATTTTAAAATCGGTCGTCATATATTCTGACACATGAAGGTTTTCAAAACCATGATGCACTGCCTTCTCAATAACCTGCCTTGTTATAATGCCTGCAATAATATTAGCCTTCATAACAGGTATCGCATTTATGCCGTACCTTACAAGCATATCCTTTGCATTGTTGAGTGTTGAATCAAAATTTATTGTTATAGGCGGTGCAGACATTATATCTCTGGCAATATACTTCGGCGGTATCTTCCTTCTCAATATTGCTATAAGTTTTTCCTTTGCCTCAACCATGGTCATATCTTTCAGTGTCGCTGATGCTGCTGTCGGATGTCCTCCTCCGCCCAGTTCTCTGGCAACCTCGCCCACATTCACCTCTTTTATCCTGCTCCTTGCAATAAGGTGTATCCTGTCTTCAAGCCGAACAAGTGCAAACAGGCAATTTAAGTTTTCTATGTCCTTGAGTTTATGCACAAGAATGGCAATGTCTCCTATATATGTGTCTGATGATGTCTCTGCTATCACAACCTGAACACCGCTTATTATATAGGTTGTGGAAGACTCAAGGAGGTCGTTTAATAAAGAGACCTCTTCTTTTGTGAGTTCCTTTCTCATTAAGTCAGAAACGATGCTTAAATTTGCACCCTTTGAAAGGAGGAATGCTGCTGCCTCATAGTCCTTTTCAGTAGTTGATACAAATGTAAGAGAGCCTGTATCTTCGTATATGCCGAGCATCATGACCGCTGCCTCATCTGGTGTTATGTCAATATTCTTTTCTTTTAAGAGAAGCACCAGAATTGTTGTTGTTGAGCCATAAGGTATGGTAACTTCTACAGAACCCTGTATGTCATCAGGTGATTTTGGATGGTGGTCATAAATATGTATCTCTGTGCCGCCTTTGTTAACGACCCCTGCGAATTTACCTATCATTTTTTTATGCCGTGTATCAACTACGATGAGTTTTTTTATTTTTGCCAGGTCAATATCTTTTATGTTTTCAAATTTGAACAGACGGGATATTTGTGTAGTAAAAAAACTCTTGAGGCTTTTTTCAAGAGAGCCGGGGAACACCATTTTGGCGTCAGGATAGAGTTTCTTTGCAGCAAGCATTGATGCGAGCGTGTCAAAATCAGCATTTATGTGGGATGTGATGACTTGCATACAAGGAATATTAGCACATATAAAAGCCTCTTACAAAATCTTCTTTTTCAGGAAATTATAGGTATGCGGGATATCTATTTTGTTTTTAAGCAATCCCTGCTTAATGCCTGCGGGGACAAGTTTTTTTAAATCATTGTATGTGTCAATGTCATGCCAGCAGGGCAATAAAAAAGTTTCAATGCCTTTCCTTCTGGCAGTTTTTAAACTTTTATAAAGAACCTTATCTGTGCTCCATGGGATATCTTTGAATATATCGCATAACCTGTGCATTGCTATAAGGTAATAACCGCCGTCTTCTGCAGGGCCAAAAACAATCTTCCCTTCTTCTACTTCATCAAATGCCCTCTTTATGTATTCAATCGGAATGTCAGTACTGTCGCTGCCTATGACCGCAACCTTTTTATAGCCCTTTTTAAAGAGCGCCCTGAACACATTTTCAAGCCTTTCACCGAGGTTGTTTCCCTTTTGCAGTACGGGTCTTGCATCTTTGCCCACAAGTTTTTTAATAATATCTCTGGTGCCTGACGGTGTATATGCTGCAAAGATGTCAATATTAATTACAGCAAGCCTTGCAAATATATCCTTTATAAAGCACCTGTAGAGTCCTGCTGACTGCCTGTTTGTCAGCGGCGGGACAAGCCTTGTCTTAACCTGTCCTGCAGCAGGTGCCTTAAGCATTACCGCTATTGCACTTTCACCATTCATAAAACCCTTAAAACAAAAAGCAGTTAATAAATCAAGTTGATTCTCCAATAAACAAAAAATACCCTTCCCAAAAATAGACATTGATTTTTGGGGAAACCTGCAAGTTGGCTGCCAGACGAGGCAGCGGACAATTTTTGAGACGAGCCGTATGTTCACCGATACGGTGAGGAACAAAAATTGGCCGATAACGAAGTATGGCAGCCAAATCGCAGGTTTGTAAAATAGCGAGGTTTTTAATCGCTATTTTACGGACCCTTTATTTATATTGAACGGATATATTACATATTATATTATTCCAGTATGGTCCGCCTTCTGAAGATTCTTTTTATCCTCGTCCTGCTTTTAACATTAACAGCAGCATACCTCCTTTTCACACCGCTGGATTTAACCGACTATAAAAACTATCTCGTAAATTATATTGAGTCTGCAACAAATACAAAGGTTTCAATGCAAAAGATTGTGTTAAGGGTTTTGCCTAACCCGCGCATCCTGATGGAAGGGTTTGAGATTAAAGATGGTGAGGAGGTTATCTTCAGTTCAAAGTCTGTCCGCATGCACCTTGAACTTATTCCGCTTATAAAAAGGGAAATAGATGTTACAAGGGTTACGATGGAATCACCGACGCTGCGTATAAGAAGAGATAAATCGGGCAATTTCAACATAGCAAATCTACTGGGAAAAAGTGGTGCAGGCACAGAGATAAAAGAGGCTAAAATAAAAAATGGGAGTGTAGTGTTCACAGACGATTTTGTTGGGGATAATGTATCTTTTTCAATGGACAGCATAACTGCGTCTTTCAGACCCGATTACAAACTCAATAAGACCACCTATACTATAAACGGAGATTTAAGGGGCAAGTCGGGTGCCCTTGGGGCGCGGGTTGTATCAGTATCG
>MGPS01000013.1:2731-3499 GCA_001797495.1 Deltaproteobacteria bacterium GWC2_42_11 | reverse complement strand
CACAGATGATTTTGTGATAGAAGGTAAGATTCAAGCAGGCAATCTGGCTGTACAGGATTATATGCCCTATATCAAAGGTGCGTATGCGGATATAGAGTTCAACGGGATTGTGGGTTTATCAGCGGCATACAGTGTAAGCAGCACAGGAATTGAAGCAAACGGCATGGTTGATTATAATTCTCTGGATGCAGACCTGCCAAAGTTATTCCAGAAGAGATTGGTATCGGGCAGCGGAAAGGCAAATGTCAATCTCTCATACAATGACAAAACCTCTCTGATAGGTATTACAAACGGTGTATTCCATCTCCCCGAATTCACACTTAAAGGTAATATTGCAATAGAAGGTTTCAGGAAAGACAGCGTAACAGCAGAACTTGATATAACCACATCACCGATACCGCTCAAGACAGTAAAGACATATATACCTTACAACATCCTCACCCCTTCGGTCTCACAGAAACTTGACAAAACAGAGACGGTCAGCGGCTCACTGACAATAACAAATCTTAAATACTCAAGCAAAAACCCTGATACCTTCTCCACAGAAATGCAGATCAAAAATGGCTCATTTAAATTTTCTGACCTGAAAAGGCAATTCTCCGATACTTCAGGAAATGCCTCATTTACACGACGCACCCTTAAATTTGAGAATGTGCGCGGCAAGTACGGTAAAAATATTATTGAACATCTTGATGGAAGCATAACCGACCTTGATACAAAACCATTTGCAGGATGGAAGGGGACATTCAATATTGACTTAAGGGATAT
>MGPS01000013.1:0-2710 GCA_001797495.1 Deltaproteobacteria bacterium GWC2_42_11 | reverse complement strand
GCAGTCAGGCAAGGCATGGTCAAAGAATCTTGATGGATTAAAAGATGTAAGCGGGGCTGCATATACGACTTTAGAGGTGTCAGGAAATCTTGAAGATAAAGACATATTTACATATAAAGGCACCACTGCCTTAAAGAGTCTAAACCTTGCATATAAAGACCTCTTATTCCCCATAAAAGATATGAACGGGACTTTGAATTTTGACAACCAGAAGATAACCCTAAACAATCTTGCAGGGAAATGGGAGAAGTCTGACTTTACATCAAGCGGCACAATATCAGATTATACTGAAAACCCCAAATTCAACCTCAATATAAAAGGGTTTGTTACAGAAGTTTCTGCCAGAGAAATACTTGCCGATCTCAAAGATACTGATATCCACTTTGATAATAGATTACAGTTTTCTTTAAACCTCAACGGCGATGAAAACAATTTCTTTGCCTCTATTTCACTTGATACAACAAAAAGCAATATTACATATTCAACATTGGCAAAGAAACCATCAAACTATCCTCTTTTTATAGATAGTAATATGCAGGTCAAAAAACATCCCGAGAAACCAGATAGTGTAAAAAATATAGACAGGCTCAACATCAGGTTCGGCAGGGCATCCATTGACATAAAAGGGAGTCTGAACAAAGACAAAAGGGTATTCTCCATTAAGGGAGAGAATATAAGTATGGACGATCTGGACAACATTACAAACTATTTTAAGAGTGAATTCAAATCCAGCGGGATAGTTTCTGCACAGTTAAAAGTTGTACAGGAATTGAAGAATAACAGGAAACAGGTTGACGGCGAGATAAAGATAAAGGATGCAGAGTTCGAGACAACCATGCTCCCCCAAAAGGTCACAAAAGCAAATATTACCTTAAAACTATCAGGTAGTTCAATTAATATAGTTATTGACAATCTTGAAACAGGCACTACAAAGTTGTCAGGAAAGATTAATATACCTGACATATCTAATAAATACTTCCTTAACTTCAATATTGTATCCCAATACCTCGACCCTGCAGATTTATATGTATCTGAAAGGGGAGACTCCGAGCCTGTCATAACAGGTTCGGGGAGGATAACTGTACAGGATGGAAAGTTCATAAAACTTGAAATCAAATCTTTCAGCACAGATGTCCTGATGAGCCCTGAAACCATTGTCCTTAAACCCCTTTCCTTTATCAACAACAATGGCATCGTAAGCGGGGATTTTACATATTACAGGGCAAAGGACAAGCCTCTGCTGTTTGCGGCAAATCTGAAAATAAACGGCTGCGAGATGGAGCCGCTCATTAATGGACTTGGTGCAAAGGAGAAAGTCCTTACAGGAAAGTTCAACGTAGACTTTGAACTTACTGCAAAAAGGAGCAAAGAAAAGATAACCGAAAGAATTAACGGGCAGGGTAATGTTGAGTCTAAAAACGGTAAACTCTGGAGGTTCGTTGTAATGTCAAAGATATTCAGCATAGTGAATATCATTTCAATAGATAATCTCCTGAGAGAAGGCTTGCCTTACAATCAACTAAAAGGGAGTTTTGTTATAAAAGATGGTATTCTCTCGTCAGAAGACCTTGCGCTGTACAGTCCTTCCATGAGGATGTCTGCAATAGGGAATATTGATATGGGTAAAAGCACTGTTGATGCAAAACTCGGCATTCATCCATTTGTTACTATTGACAGCATTATAAGCAAAATCCCCATTGCAGGTTGGATTATCGGCGGAAAGGAAAAAAGCACTATCAGCATGTATTATGAGATAAAAGGTCCTCTGAATAATCCAGATGTTGAGGCAGTCCCTGTGAAATCTATTGGACTGGGTATATTGGGCATATTCCAGAGAATCCTTGAAACGCCTGTTGAGATAATTAAACCGCTGGTGAGGTAGCATAAATGCGATTTATAGCAGACCTCCATATCCATTCAAAATATTCAAGGGCAACGAGCAGGGACATGTCTCCTGAAGGCATCTGGAAGTGGGCTCAACTCAAAGGCATTATTGTAATTGGCACAGGAGATTTTACACACCCTGCATGGTTTAAGGAACTTAATGAGAAACTTGAGCCGGTCGGCAATGGCTTGTTTAGGTTGAAGATGGATTTGCAGACAGAAGATGTCCCTGACACATGCAGGGCAGAAGTCTATTTTCTTTTATCCGCTGAAATCAGTTGCATATACAGTACAAACGGAAGGACAAGGAAGATACACTCTATTGTATTTGCCCCTGATTTTAAAGACGCTGCAAGGATAAGTATTGCCCTTTCAAAGATAGGAAATCTGAGCGCTGACGGAAGACCCATACTCGGACTTGATGCAAAGGAACTCTTAAAAATTGTAATAGATGTCTCCCCTCAAGCCATGCTCGTGCCTGCCCATGCGTGGACCCCCCATTTTTCTGTATTTGGCGCGGTATCAGGCTTTGACTCCCTTGAAGAATGTTTTGAAGACTTGACACCTCACATCCATGCCATTGAAACAGGACTCTCATCAGACCCTGCAATTAACTGGAGACTTTCAGCCCTTGATAAAATCACCCTGATTTCAAATTCTGATGCCCATTCTCCAGCCAAGATAGGCAGAGAGGCGAATATCCTTGATGCAGAACTTTCTTATAAAGGCATCACCCGTGCCATAAAGACAAGAGAAGGCTTTCTTGGGACAATTGAGTTTTTTCCTGAAGAAGGGAAATACCACTATGACGGACACAGGCTGTGCG
>MGPS01000012.1 GCA_001797495.1 Deltaproteobacteria bacterium GWC2_42_11 | reverse complement strand
CTTTTAAAGTTGACGCTCAAAAATCGCACAGATACGAGGCGGTTGTAGTCTGCCGATTTATCGGCGCTTTTAAAGACGCCCATAAATGGGCAATCTACAGGCATGTGAGCGAAGAAGCCGAAGCGAATACTAAGATTCCGCGCTTTGCTCGGAACAGGCTCCGCAGATGTGTGTTTTTCAGCGTCAACTAATAAATCTTAACAACCTCCACACCCTTATAATAATGTTTCAAAATTTCTTTATAGGAATAACCATCCTCAGCCATCCCCTTTGCACCCCACTGTGAAAGCCCTACACCATGACCTGAACCCCTGCCTGTAAAATTGAATGATTTGACCTCTCTATCTTCACCCCCTGCAAGAATATGCCTTATCTCAAACCTTGTACTTTTCAATCTATCGTAGCCTATTATCCTCCTTAACTCCTCACCTGTCATTTCCAGTTTCCCGCCTTTATGGATTAGCCGCAGTTTTGTTATCCTCCCTGTAGATGTTTTTTCAACAGGCACTATACCTTCTATCTCACCCACCTTATAGCCTGCGTTTTTCAATGCATTAAGGAGGTCAAACGATGATACAGTCAACTCCCAGTCAAAACCGGGCGACAATATATCATATGGACTTTCTACTGACTGCAAATACAGATAGTCCTTCTGCCAGACATTCTTTGACGCCTCTGTATAACCGCCTGCATTGGAATGATACACGGCAAGTGCCAGTTCACCGTTGTAAGTTAAGACCTCGCCATATGTATCCCGTACAGCAGCGAGTGCTGTTTCATCCTCAGTAATACTTCCGGAATAGACCTGTCCCATTACCGTACCTTCAAGGTGGTAAATATTTCTGATATTTTTTTTCTTCTGGTGTAGTGCATATGTCCTTGCTATTACAGATTGTGCCTTTATAACCTCTGTATGCCATTTTGAAGATATCTCGTGGTTTATAAGACCCACCAGATACATCTCTATATCAAGGTCGTTTATAACCAAAAAACCCTTGTCTCCTGCCGCAACCTCAATCTCTCCCCTGAAAGGACGATTATTCACATACAGGATACCACTGCGCGGTGAAAACCTGACAGGATGATTGCCTCCTCCTGTCCTTGTACCATTTACTGTGATTATATTCTGCTCCTCCAGTGTAATAACAGCCTTTCCGTTAAGAGTTTCAATTATCAGCCCGCCGGCATCTATTGCATTAGTACCAGTAATACTAATCTCCTTTATGTCTTTAAATATCAATACCTTTATACCCTGGGACGATACTACCCCTCCATGGATATTCCTTGCACACGAAATAATCAAAATCCCGGTAAAGAGAAGGATATATCTTAATAAATTAAACTTCATACAGATTTTTTAAAACATATTAACTCCCTGAAAGTCAATATAAACTTTTTTTTACTTATTATAACTTTTTCCCTTGACAAGTTTAAAAATGATGTTATACTTAGCCTAAATTTAAAGTTAAGTTTAAATTTAAAATGCATCTTGTTCAACCTATTATAAGGATAGAGATGAGTGTAAAGACTCCAAAACTCCTCAAACTAATAGATATACCCCGACAGAGATTATACTACCTTGAGCAAAAAGGATATATAACCCCGCAAAAGATAGTGATTGGTGAAAAAGAGTTTCGTGAATACAGTGATGAAGATGTAAAAAAGATTGAGTGTATCTGGAAGTACCTTAAAAAGGGTTTTAAGTACAAGATTGCATATGAAAAGGCAATTGAGGAATTGAGCAACCCTCAAATGAATCTTATTAAGACAGAGACCCATGAAAAGGTCTAAAAAGAGGAGGGAATAATGATAGAGCCTTCGCTGAGTACAGAACCCCCTGGCAGTAACCTTGCCAGAAATATTGAGACACAGGCAGGAGAAAATTACAGAGATGTTGACCTGTCCAAGTGGAACGACTGGAAGTGGCAGGTTAAAAACCGTATTACAACCCTTGATGAAATAAAATCTCTTATATCCCTCACACCTGAAGAAGAAGAAGGTATCAAACGGTCAGGTGGAAGACTCGCTATGGCAATCACCCCTTATTTCTTTTCCCTGATAGACAAAACAGACCCTGACTGTCCCATCAGGAAACAAGCAGTCCCCCGCATAGACGAATTTAAGATAGAAAATTACGACATGGTAGACCCATGCGGGGAGGACAGCCATTCACCTGTACAGGGACTTGTCCACCGCTATCCTGACAGGGTCTTGCTAATTGTAACTGATTCATGCGCAATGTACTGCAGATACTGTACAAGACGGAGGATGGTCGGAGAAGAACAACAGCCCATGTCTATTGAAATGTTTGAAGAGGCATACAGATACATAAAATCAAAACGGGGTATAAGAGATGTCCTTATATCAGGCGGAGACCCGTTGATGCTTAAGACAGAACATCTTGAATATTATCTTAAAAGACTCCGTTCAATATCTCACATTGACATCATACGGATAGGCACAAGGGTGCCTGCAGCACTGCCAATGAGGATAGATGAAGAACTTATAAACATGTTAAAAAGATATCATCCTGTTTACATGAGCATACACTTCTCACACCCAAAGGAGATAACCCCTGAAGTTGAAAAGTCCTGCGGACTGCTTGCTGATTCAGGGATACCCCTCGGCAGCCAGACAGTCCTGCTAAAAGGTGTAAACGATAAACCCTCAGTTATGAAGAAACTCATGCAGAGACTACTCAGCATAAGGGTAAGACCATATTATATATACCAGTGCGACCTCGCTGTCGGCACCAGTCACTTCAGGACACCTGTATCCGCAGGTATAAATATTATAGAAAAACTGAGGGGGCATACAACAGGCTATGCTGTGCCCACATTTGTTATAGATGCACCCGGAGGCGGCGGCAAGACACCTGTTGGTCCTACCTATTTAATATCACAGGCAAAAGGAAAAGTAACACTTAGAAACTACGAAGGTAAGATATTTGAATATTTTGAACCTGCCTGAAACACGGCTTCAAAACGAGATACAGCAGTTGATGGTGTATGTTTGATGGTGTGTGGTTCTTTTAAAAACGTTGGCTTTAAAAAGCCAACGTTTTTATTTTAGCCCTTTACAGGGATTATCACTATCTTTGTCTTCCCGTCCTTAACAGTTATCTTATATTCCACCTTATCGCATCTGTAATCACTCCTGACTTTTTCACTCTGTGACGAGAGTGCCTTCTCAAATTTTTCAAAGGTTATACCATTTACAGGCTCGTTTACACCCTTCTTTGCATCAATATACTTTTGATATACAGCCTTAAGTTTATTGTCTTCAGGAGCAGGTTCGTCTGCAGGTGTAACTGGTTTATCATATTCCTTTTCAGTTATACGCGCCTTATCCGGCACCATGCTAACTCTTTCGTATGTCCCCTCCTCTATCTGCCTCAATATCCTGTTCCAGTACTGTTTAAGGGATGTGCACTTTGCAGTAAGTGTTCCATAGCGGAATTTAAGTTGAGTATTGTTAATAGGCTGGCTGCTGTATTTCAAAATGAGCCTGTCAACCTCATCCCTGAGAGCAAGAGGCTCCCTCTTGATTATCCTCATAAAATATTGTTCGTAGTCAACCTTGAGTTTATTCATCTTTGTATCTAATAAATCAAGGTCTTCTTTTAGTCCCAATGTTGTTTGTCCCCCTTTAGACTTCCGCCAAGTATTTGCCCTAAAATAGTTGCGGCAATAAATAACGGTATAAGTTTGTAACTTGCGAGTGTAAGCCTTCTCACAACAATGCCCAACAGAATGGGGATATAAATACACCTCCCCCATTTCCGTGAAAACCTTGGTACAGTTGAACGCACCATGCCAAATGGGATGTTGATTAGTGTCAAAAATAAGAATATAATGGCAGAAAGACCGATATACTGGTTCGACATAATACTAATCATTTACCAGCCTTTTCATATACTGTCAAATTGAAAATGATGCTATACGACTTTATAGATATTGAACTTAGAAAACTTAAGGGGAAGGGTACTTACCGCACAATCTCTGTATCAGAGACCCCCCAGGAACCGCGGATACGGATAAATAATAAAGAGTGCATCCTCCTTTGCTCCAACAATTATCTCGGGCTTGCAAACAATCCAAAGGTAAAACAGGCTGCAATCAGGGCAATTGAGCGGTACGGCGTGGGTTCAGGCGCCTCAAGGCTTGTGTCAGGGAGCATTAAACCCCACAGGCAACTGGAAGAAAGACTTGCCGGATTTAAAGGTACAGAAGATGCAATTGTATTCAATTCAGGGTATCATGCAAACCTCGGTGTTATATCTGCGCTTGCAGGCAGAGGGGATGTAATATTTTCAGACAAACTCAACCACGCCTCTATTGTAGATGCGTGTATCCTGAGCAGGGCGAAAATACGGCGATATCCTCACCGCGATATTGATACCCTTGAAAGGTTTTTAAAAACAGCATCACACACCCCGCTAAGCGGTGACACCACACATCACGCATCACGAAAACTAATAGTTACCGAGGGTGTTTTCAGCATGGACGGCGACATTGCACCATTAAAAGAAATCTTAAATCTGGCTGAACATTACGGTGCAATGGTCATGGTGGATGATGCACATGCAACAGGTGTGCTGGGGGAAAACGGCAGAGGGACACTGGAACATCTGGGTATAATAAATATGGATAATGTAATACAGATGGGCACACTGGGTAAAGCGATAGGTTCATTTGGCGCATTTGTAACAGGGAGTAAAAAACTTATAAATTACCTTATAAATAAATCAAGGACATTCATTTATACCACAGCGCTTCCGCCGTCAGTATGCGCTGCAAGTATTGCTGCTATTGATGTAATTGAAAACGAACCAGAATTGAGGCAGGAACTTTTTAAAAAGGTTTCATATTTCAGAAGGGGTTTGAAAGATGCATCAATTGATGTAATGTCAGAAGAATCGCATATAATTCCCGCATTCATAGGCGATTCAAAAAAGACAGAGGAGGTTAGCAGAAAACTGCTTGAAAAGGGGATATTTATACAAGGGATAAGACCGCCTACTGTTAAAGAAGGGACAGCGAGATTAAGGATAACTTTGATGGCAACACATGAGTGGGAAGACTTAAAATATGCTATAGAGATAATTAAGGGTATTATAAAGTGACTATCATCCAGACACTAAACCCTGCACCCTGCACCCTGCTTTTTGTCCACGGCTGGGCAGCAGATTCATGGGTCTGGAAATATCAGATTAAAGAGTTTTCAAAGGATTATGATGTTATTACTGTTGACCTTCCGGGGCATGGTGGAAAAGATAGATGGTCAGAGCCAACTTTACAGCCTGCGGTTAAAAAGGTCTTGCAACTCCTAACTCCTAACTCCAAACTCCGAACTTATGTAGGTATCGGCTGGTCACTGGGTGCATCAGTTTTAATGGCAGCATCTGTCAAATCCCCTGATTTGTTCAAAGGGCTTATTCTGACAGGTGCAACACCATGTTTTGTAAAAAAGGATGATTTCCCATGGGCACAACCAAAAGGCATTGCAAAAAGGATGTTGAAAGACATGAAAGATGATGCTGCCAAGACATTGTCAGGGTTCTACCCTTTGAATTTTACTGAGGAGGAACTTAAAAAAAGGGCAGCAAAGGAGTTTATAAAATATTACTCAAAACTCAAAACTCAAAACTCAAAACTCATTTCATCACTTGAGGCATTGATAAATATTGATATGAGAAACGATATCAAGAAAATAGGTGCCAGAACCCTGATTATCCATGGCGGGATGGACGGGGTCTGCCCTGCCGGTGCAGGGGAATACCTTGCAGAAAATATAAAAGGGGCATCTTTTAAAGTGCTTAAAGAATCAGGGCATGCACCATTTTTAACAAGGGCAAAAGAATTTAATAAAGAAGTGGGAAGGTTTTTAAAAAATTTATGACTACAAAAACCGCCGATAAATCGGCAACTACAATTAAACAAAGGATTAAACAGCAGTTTTCCTCTTCTGCTCAAAACTATGACAGCAAAGCAGGTTTTCAAAAAAAGATTGCAGAAGAATTGCTGGAATATCTTGTTCCACAACTTGCAACTTGCAACTTGCAACTTGCAACTATCCTTGATATTGGATGCGGCACAGGTTTTTTAAGCATACCGCTGGCGCAGACATTCTCTGATGCCCATATATCTGCCTGCGATATGGCACATGCTATGGCTAAAACTGCAAAAATTAAATACTCATCACTCATTACTCATCACCCATCGCTCTTTCTGACCGCTGACTGTGAATATCTGCCGTACAAGGACAGCACATTTGACATGCTTGCATCCAGTCTTACATTTCAGTGGCTGCTGCATCACGGGACTGTGTTTTCAGAGGCACACAGGGTTTTAAAGAAAGGCGGCATATTTTCATTCTCTATGCTCGGGCAAAACACTTTAAGAGAATTAAGGATGTGTTATAAGGAGGCAAATGCAGTTTCAAATAAAGACGGCATTCCCCGGTTTATGAGTTTCCCGCATAAAGATGAGGTCTGTGAGCAACTTGAAAAGACCGGGTTTTCGGGAATTTCTGCTGTGGTGAGTCCAGAGGTTGAAGAATATCCTGACATGATGGGACTCTTAAGGGTTTTAAAGACCATAGGGGCGGGGAACCCTTTTGACAGCAGAGTAAAAAATCTGAGTAAGGGGTTGATACTGAAAAAAATGTCCGAGATATATGGAGAAAGGTTCGAGGCAGCAAATGGTGTATATGCCACATACGAGGTGATATTCTTCACATGTAAAAAGCCTTGAACAGACACAATCTACTAATTCTATCCCCTGTTAATTTTTATTACTTCTTCTCCTGCGTTCCCTAGACTTTCATAAAGAAATCTGCTAAATAGTTAATACTGAAAAAAGTTCCATTTCGCTCACAAGAACGAAATTTTTGTGGTATGTTGAACGTAGAAACCGCGGTGATAACGTCGGGGCACCCATGCAAAGCATGGGTCAGGGCGTTTTCCAGCATCAACTAAATAATTGCATATTCCATATAAATTGAGGAGGTAGATATGCCGTCATTTGATATTGTTTCAAAGGTAGATGAGCAGGAGATTGATAATGCAGTAAATCAGGCGATAAAGGAAATAAGTCAGAGGTATGACTTTAAAGGCACAAAGAGCGAGATAAAATGGGAAAAAAAGGAAGAGATAATAGTTATTGGCGATGATGATTTTAAACTAAAGGCTGTTATAGATGTTTTGCAGGGTAAACTTGTAAAAAGAGGTGTGTCTTTAAAGGCATTGGAATACGGGAAGGTTGAGGATGCATCAGGCGGTTTAAAGAGACAGGTGATAAAGATAAGGCAGGGGATACCAACTGAAAAGGCAAAGGAGATAACAAAGATTATAAAAGAAAGCGGCATAAAGGTTCAATCTCAGATACAGGATGAACAGGTAAGGGTA
>MGPS01000011.1 GCA_001797495.1 Deltaproteobacteria bacterium GWC2_42_11 | reverse complement strand
TTCAGGTGAAAAAGGATAATATTGAAAAAGAGATTGAACATCTCAAAGAAGAGATAAATTTTCATAACTACCGCTATTATGTTCTGGACAGCCCTGTAATCTCTGACGCAGAGTATGACAAACTCTTGCGTAAACTTGAGAAATTAGAAACAGAACATCCTGATTTAATCACATCTGATTCACCCACCCAGAGGATTGGCGCAAAGCCATTAGAGGCATTTGGAAATATTAAACATACTGTGCCGATGCTGTCTTTAAGTAATGCCTTCACCCGGGAAGAGGCGGTAGATTTTGACAACAGGATAAAAAAACTTTTAAAAATAGATAGCAGTATCGAATATGTTGCGGAGCCAAAGATGGATGGCCTTGCAGTGGAACTTGTTTACAGAGATGGCAGATTTAAAACAGGTTCAACAAGAGGTGATGGATATACAGGCGAGGATGTAACGCAGAATCTAAAAACGATAAAGAGCATACCAATGAGGCTGTTACAGGGTCAAGGGATGAAAGACACAGAAGTGTCTTTTATGGTCAGGGGTCAGGGAATAGAAATTCCTCAATCCACAATACAGAATTCGCAATTTAAAGTCCCTTCCCGCATTGAAGTCCGCGGCGAGGTATTTATCCCGCTCAAGGTTTTTGAAAGACTAAATGAGGAACGGAGCAAAACAGGCGAGCCGCTTTTTGCTAATCCCAGAAATGCTGCGGCAGGTTCGTTAAGACAGTTAGACCCCCGCATAACAGCATCAAGGCATTTGGACATATTCTGCTATGGTGTCGGTGCAGTTGAAGGTATCAGGTTTAAAACCCACTGGGAGACATTGCAGGCATTAAAGGCATTTGGTTTTAAGGTAAACCCTCTTATAAAAATCTGTAACAGCATTGAAGATGTTCTGGACTACCATAGAGAGATAGAAGATAAGAGAGAGCGCCTTCCGCATGAACTTGACGGCATTGTAATAAAGGTGAATAGTCTTGAACTTCAGGAAAGACTTGGTGTTTTGACAAGGAGTCCCAGATGGGCGCTTGCATATAAATTTAAGCCAAGACAGGAGACAACAAGGATTAAAAATATTGAAATAGGGGTTGGTAGGACCGGCGCCCTGACACCTGTTGCAATAATGGAGCCTGTTATAGTTGGAGGTGTAACCATAGAAAGGGCAACACTTCACAATCAAGACGAGATAGACAGAAAGGATGTAAGGGTCGACGATACAGTTATTGTCCAGAGGGCAGGGGATGTAATACCTGAGGTTGTGATGGTTATAAAGGAGAAAAGGACAGGCAAAGAAAAGGTGTTTAAAATCCCTGAAAGATGTCCGCTTTGCAGTTCAATGGTTGAAAGGGTTGGCTCTATACACTATTGCACAGGCGGTCTCTCATGCCCTGCTCAAGTTAAAGAGACAATAAGACACTTTGCATCAAAGAGGGCAATGGATATTGAAGGGCTTGGAGACAAGCATATTGAGCAGTTTGTTGACAACGGCATTATAAAAGATGTTGCAGATTTATATTTTCTGAAAAAAGGAGATATTTTAAAACTTGAGAGATGGGCTGAAAAATCAGCAGAGAATCTGATTGATGCCGTTGAAAAGAGCAAGACCCCCGCACTTTCGAGACTTATATATGCCCTTGGCATAAGACAGGTAGGGGAGAGGACGGCACAGGTTCTGGCAGAAGAGTTTGGAAGTCTGAAGATATTGATGGGCGCTGATAAGGAGCGTCTTTTATCAGTCCGCGACATAGGTCCGGAGACAGCAGAGAGTATCTTTGATTTCTTTCATGAACCGCACAATATAAAGGTTATTGAAAAATTGAAAAAAGCAGGAGTAGTATTTCCTGAAATGATAAAAACGGAGGTGCCATCTGGGCGTGGAAAACTCTCTGGCAAGACATTTTTATTTACAGGCGCTTTAGAATCGTTTTCAAGGGATGAGGCAAGGGAACTGGTAGAAAAACTTGGCGGCAAAACAGCCTCAGGTGTAAGCAAAAATATTGACTATGTAGTTGGGGGGAGTGAGCCGGGTTCAAAGTATGACAAGGCAAGAAAGTTAGGGTTAAAGATAATAACAGAGGATGAGTTTAGAAAGATGGTAAAATGACAATGTCATTCAAAGTTCCCTTTGCAACAACTTTATGGTTAGGCACGGTAATCGAGTATCTCTGCTGTTTTTCCTTTTTTCAACTCATCCTCAAGATGCAAAGTTACCGCCTCTTTAATATTTTTTAAAAGCTCATCATATGTCTCACCCTGAGTAAATATGTCTTCATTAACTCCCCTTGCGCACCAATACTCTCCGTCAAAATATGTATCCATCTTTACGAGCATATATTTCGCCTCCTCGTTTCGTTTTACTTTACCCTAATCCTTTTATAAAATCAATTGCTGCATTCAAAACAGGCTGGCTGCGTCCGCCAATCATATTCGCCCTCTGAATCTATTTCTTTACGCCAAAAATAAATCAGACTCCTTTTTCCTATGACTCCAAGAGTGTAATAGAGAAACGTTTCCCCTTTATTTTTTACCGAGCATTCTGTCAATCCAATATCGCGGCTCCCTGTGCAAATGCGCTACTGCAACAACGATAATTGTTTCAGAATCAGTCCCATAGATGATTCCATAGGGAAACCGTGAAAGCAGGCAACGGCGAAGATCTTGCTCTATTTCCACACTTGAGAAAGGGTATGCAGCGATTCTCCTGATTGCACGGTCAATATCGTCTAAAAATTGTATCCCCAGACCGCGAGATTGGGAATCATACCATGCAACAGCGTCATCAACCTCAATTTGTGCGGGTTTTAAAAAGCGGATTTTCATCTGACACGATACTTATTCATTACCTGCTCATAGGACACTGCCTCTATTTCCCCCGACTTGTATGCCTGCCAGCGTTTTCTCGCCTCATCTGCCCAAATACGGTCAATCTCCGGATCGGGTTTGTCAAGCTGCATCAAGATGGAATCTACCAGTGCTATCTTTTCGCTGTCCGGCAAAGATTTAATCTTTGCTGCAAATTCATCACTTATCATTCCCATAATACACTCTCCTTATTTCGTATATCTTATCTCGTGCTGTCCCAACAATAAATTAAGCATATGCTATAATATTCCAATAATCAAGGGTTTTGTGGCGTAGATTGGCGGTGGGCGCAGCCCACCCTACGGACTTTCCTGAATCCATGTTCTTTGCGCCGAGAAATAAATCAGGTGCCTTTTCCATTGGGATAATTTGCCTTAACAGACGATTTAATGCTCTGGATGGTCTCTCTGCATCGGATGTCAGAATATAATTGCCATCATGCATGTAAACAGTGCTAAAATAAGCCCATCTTAATATACCTGCAAATTCTTTTGCATGTTGTATAAGTCGTTCAAGCTCCAGCCATGCCGGGCCTTGAATCTCTGTGCACTGTTCGTTATGGGCAATAGATTTGTCTCTTATCACCTTGAGTTTTTGAAGTGTATTAATTGTCAGCGGATGGTCGAGAATATTTAGGAAATATTTAACCAGCTCCAATGCAAAAGCGGGCTCATCCGTATCAACCAGTGAAATTGCATTCTCATCCATTCCAATTCGTTGTAGTTCTTTTTTAAGATTATACTTTTCTATTATACTTGGCAGTTTGTTCCTGTTTTCCTCAATTAAATATAACAATCTCCTGATGCAACGAGTCGGATATTTCTTGTCAGGCGGATCATAAAGGCGAGTTACTGCCAAAATTATATCCGTCTGTAAAGCCACTTGGATAGAGCCAAACAATTCACCAAAATTTCCAGCACTCGGAGCATTGATAACATGGGCATTTGTGCCGATGTTTTTTAGTAGCATATATGACCTTTCCATCTTGAAGATATCGGCAATCAAGCCATGCGTAACTAAATCTTGAAGTTGTTTTTTAAATTCATTCACTTTCAATTACCTTCCTCTCCTCCTCCCTCACCCCATAAAGCCCATAAACAATATTATCTATCTTCTCATCTGTAACTGCAATCTCCCTTTCCACCTTTTCCCGCTCTGACGATGGCGGCATTGAGTTTTTCTTTTTGTGCAAGTCAAGCATCCTGTCTACGAGTGAGACGAGTTTATCGTGGATGGCTTTTTCAGAGGGGTTGCTGAAGTCTATTATTCGTATTGGAATTTCTGCAAGTTGTCTCGCTTGTATTTCCGAAAATACTTTCTTGGTTGACTTCAGATAGGTCAAGTAATAGAAGTTTAAAAGGTGTGAATTAAGCAGCCCAAGTAAGTATTTTAGCGACACAGATGTTTCTTCGAAAAGTGTAATAACTACCAGTGTATTTAATGCATAAAACTGAGCATTGTCATATGTAGCAATGAGACGGTCTCCAACTCGACGGAAAAATATTTTTTCTTTAGCCTCGAAAATATCCGTTCTTTTACATGAATGGATTTTTTTAACATCGTAAGCCAAATAATAGCCATCCCAATCCAATGTGTATCGTTGAATATTCCGACCATCAATGACTGGTTTATAATTGGCCGCTTTTCTATCTTTAAAGAGTGATTTGCTTCTGTCATATTTGAGAGCAATGGCCTGATTTATATTTACAAGCTCTTTTAATAGTAGACCAGCCTTATCGAGTTTTGCTTTTAGCTTAAAAATAGATTTATCAATCTTAACTAAGAAAGCATTGCTGTGGGTATCCAAATAAATATTTTGCTCAATCTGATGGATCTGAAAGTTCATTGTTTTGTTATCACAGTGGATAATGTCAATTTTATTGCCCGTTTGACCAATATTCTGGATGACAAGAACGACAGTCTCCACTACAGCATTATCAAAAACTGGATATTGATAAGCCGTAATGCTGTCTAATCTGAACTTAAGGATCGTCTTTCTGAGAGATTGATAATACTCTTGAGTTAATAAAGTGTTTGGCACGATGAAACTCAAAAACCCCTTTTTCGCAAGAAGGAACTCCAACCCTTTTTCTATAAATAGACCAAAAGTATTTAATCGTCCCATGGAAGAAGAATAATTTTTTTGACAAATACTCGTTAACTCCTTCATTGTAATACTCGGCCATCGACTGCTGAATATACGGCGGATTGCCGATGACCGCATCAAACCCCCCTTCACTTCCCCCCTTACTAAGGGGGGACTGAGAGGGGTTCATTATTTCGCCGAAGCCCGCGGTCTTTGAATTCCAGTCAAAGGGGTTGATGCGGGATTTGAGTTCGTTGTCATTCCCGTGCAAACGGGAATCCAGTCCTTTTGTTTTTCTCTGGATTCCTGCTTCCGCAGGAATGACGGCAGGTAGTGAGTATTGAGTGTTATCAAAGAAATCATATCCAATCAGACTGTTTCCGCATTTTATGTTATATGTCAGACTCGGCAGGAGCGCCTGTTTCTTTGGCAGTAAACTTCTTTCGCCTTCCAGAGCCTTGAGATATAAACTCATCATCGTGATTTCGACTGCCTGTGCATCAAGGTCAACGCCAAAGATGTTGTTCTTTAAAATCCTTGCCTTTGTGTGCAGAGGCAGAGACAGGTCTTCAGGCATTACCTTCTGGTAAAAATCAAAGGATATGGTCTGCGCCTCTTTCGGATGCTTGCGGTAGTATTCAAGATGATAATCAAGGAGATATTGATATGCGCCGAGAAGGAATGAGCCTGAGCCGCATGCAGGGTCAAGGATTTTGATTTTTTCAATCTGCTTCGGCGTCTTGCCTTCGATGAGTCTGCCGACTGTGTTTTTGACGATGTAATCAACAATATATTTGGGCGTATAATATACTCCGCCTGCCTTTCTTACCTCTGGCTTTTCCTCAACCACCACCCGTTTTGGCGTAACCCTTATGGTATTGCCGAGATACCGCTCATAGATGCTGCCAAGGAGTTCTACGCCTATGACATCAAACCTGTATCTGCATTTTGGAAAATAGAGGTTTTCGATTATGTCTGCAAGGAGATTGGAATCTATATCTATTGTTTCGCATGCATGGGGTTTGAATATATCGCCGTTTAAGTCTGAATTTACTTCTGAGAAAAGGTCTTTTAAATGCGTTAAAAGAGGCTTTCGTTTGCCCTCGTGCCTCCATACCTCAACAATCTCCTGAAGTTCGCGTGGGTCTCTGATTTTCCTGTCTTCAGCAATGCGGATGAAGATGATTCTATCAAGGAGTTTTTGAACAACATCGTTTAAAAGTCTGACATCAAATCCCCCCTCACCCTGACCCTCTCCCGCAAGGGGAGAGGGGAAATTTCTCTTATGGATGTCTTTTGCAAGTTCTTCCCTCCACTGCGTCATGTCTTCAAGAAATGCCCTGTCAACAGGGATACGGAGTCTCTTGCTTTTAACATCCCGTGGCAGCAGTCTTTCAAGCGAACCCTTTTCAACCTCTTCTTTTGAAAGGAGATAGAGCTTTTCTATGTTTTTGAGATAATCTGTATATTTGAAATCAAAGATGAGTCCTTCGTTGGGATATTTGGGGTTCGGCTTGAGGGATGCGTCAAAGAGTTTGAATTCCTCAAAATCGGTAAGTATTACAAAATAGACCTCTTTGGTGCTCCACGCATAGGTCTTTGCCTGAAGGATATGATTTACATTGTCCAGCGCAACGGAGGGCGACTTTGCCTCAATAAAGAATTTGGTTGCGCCGTCTATGCGGAAGTTGTAGTCGGGTCTGCCTGTGGTCTCGCCTTTTTCAAGGATTACTTCCCTGTCAAAGGGTGAAAGCCCTTTTTTATTTTCAATGTCCCAGCCGAGCGCCTCAAAAAGAGGATTGATAAAATCCTGCCGAACCTGCGCCTCAAGATATTCTTTGGAAAGGTAGTGGTGTTTGTCCTTTTCAAATTTGCTGACAAGGGAAAGGAGTTTTTCTTGAAAGGGTTCTTTGGACAAAGATGAAATCTCCTATTTCATGCCTCCGCTTACACTGCCGACCTGCCCTAGCCCAAGCAGATTGAATGTTACCATGAATATATTTTCTTCAAGTTTCTGCGTGTATGTAAACAGAGCGCCCCAGCACTGTTTGTGATAATCAATGCCATAAACCTTTTCAAGACCGCGGGTGTCATTATATGAATATCTCAGTTTATATGTGAGGTTTATTGTTTCAGTTGCTTTAATTATTGCAGATGTATCCAGATACTCTGTATCGTTTCGTGTGTAGCGGTAAGACATGCCCAGACTGTCGCCCCTTTTATCATTTAAACCTAATGATGCCTCATGTTTTTCAAACCAGTTGTCATAGACATCATACTGTTCTTTAGCAGATAATGTCATCCACTGAAAAGGTTTAAGTATTGCTTCGGCTACTATGTCAGAGAGGGGTTTTCTTTTATCCTCTGTTGATATCCGTGCCCTTCTTGCCTCGTTTATATCGAAACTCTGACTTATATCAAAATATACAATATCCCGGGTATATGTGTTTTTCTCTTCAAAAAATTTTCCTGTAAGGATTGTATTGATAGAGTAGTTAATTGTACTACTTTTCCCAATCCGATCAATGCCATCAAAGGAAGGCAGATCATGCTGGTCTTTATAAGGGATAAATGTATAACTAATTTTTGGTCTTATTGTATGCTTCATCTTGTTGAGTTCGTCCCCTTCAAGAGTAAATATCCTTACAAATGTTGTTGTAAGGTCTGCCTGTAGGTCATAGATATATCTATTATAGTACATGACATTGGTATCTGTTGAATCGTCATCAGCCCACCAGTGGGTATTCCTGTAACCGATAGAGGGTGTAAATTCAACATACCCGCCGGGTCTTAACGGAAGGGAAATCCTCGGATACACATCCAGCCTTTCTCCTTTTGTGCCTGTCTCTCTGTAAAAATTTGTAAACGATGATTCCAGTGCGAAGTAGAACGGTGTTTTGAAAATCTGCTGGCTTGTACCGGTAAGAGTTATTTCAGGGAGTTTCTGGAGTGTGTCCTTGTCTTCTGCGCTCAAAAGGTTATCATAATAACGGAACTGTGCTACGAGGTTGAAGTTGTCCCACTGTTTGCTTAAGGATAGATTGCTTTCAAGGCTGGTAAGCGCCCTTTCATCCTCTTTTTTAGCAAAATCAATAAAATACTCGTCATCGCTTACCCTGTTTATATCTGCCTTGAAGGCAACATTATAAGGGAATGCCTGTTTATGTTTTAACTTGAATATCCACCTGTTGTCGCCTGCTGTCTCAGGTCGGGAAAGGTTATCGCTCCCGCTCCTGAACTCCCTTACCCGTTTTATATCATCCTCTTTAAAGTGGTAGATGTATATTTCCCCTTCTGTTTGGCGGCTTAATACATAACGGTATTCTGCGCCCTTACCAAGTCCCCGTTTTGTCTCTATATCTAAGTAAAATGTAGCATCTGTATTGTCAGATATTGCCCAGAAAAAGGCATTATCCATCTTAAATCCACGGAGTTCAGAATAACCAAAACCAGGGAATAAAAACCCTGTCTGCCTTTCCCTTTTTACAGGGACTGTAACAAAAGGTGAATAAAGCACAGGCACATCCTTTATATGGAAGAAGGTATGCCATGCCCTGAGATATTCCCCTACTGTAACATTTGCTTCGCTTGCAGAAAATTTCCATGTCGGAGATTCGCCCTCATCGCAGTCGCAGGTTGTAAATTCACCTTTTTTTATATCGTATGTTTCCTTATCTGTTTTTCTTATCTCCTCGCCTTTAATATAAAAATTTTCTTTTTTATAAAAGAGTTTCCCGTTTTTGACAATGCCTGTCTTTGTATCTATCTCAAATTCCAGTCTGTCCCCTTTCAGGATGTTTCCGCCTTCGTCAATCAGTTCCACATCTTCCTCTGCAATACCTAGATTGCTCAACATATCAACTTCCATCTTTTCTGATATTATTACAGAGCCTCCCTGTATTACAACAACATTGCCTTTTGCATGGTATGTATCAGTTTCTTTGTCATATGTAATGACATCTGCGTCTATGTAAACAGGGAGTTCAGATGAGCCAGTGATTTTAATTGTATCTTCGGCTAATAACGATACGGCAGGTATATAAATAAAAAGGCATATAAGAAGCAAATGAAATAGTCTTAATCTTTTCGTCAGCATAGAGAACCTTATTGCTCGGCTGCATATAATCTGGCTGCCAAAATTAACATATTAAATACCCTGTTACAAGAAAGAAATTGTATTTTTGGGATTGACAATACCTTTTACCTTCTTTACTATCATTTTATTATGGAAAACATTCCGCTTTTAAGAGAGATAGTCATCCTCCTCCTCGCATCTATCGTGATAAATATAGTCTTCTATCGTCTTGGTGTGCCTGCCATTGTTGGTTTTCTTGTAACAGGTGTTTTGATAGGTCCTTCAGGACTTGGATTGGTCACAGACGCACAGTCTATAGAACTTCTGGCGCAGATAGGGCTTGTCCTTCTCCTCTTTACCATTGGTCTGGAGTTGTCCATGTCAGATGTAATAAAAATAGGACGTGAGGCGCTTGGTATGGGAGGGCTTCAGGTTCTCCTGACATTTGGTCTGACAGCGGCAATATCATATTTTGGAGGGGCGACACTGCCTGTTGCCATACTTATAGGTTTTGTCATTGCACAGAGCTCTACTGCCATTATATTAAAGGTCTTGATGGACAGGGGCGAGATGAATTCTCCTTACGGCAGGTCTGCCATGAGCATTGTTATGGTGCAGGACTTGAGCGTAATCCCGATGGTAATTATACTTCAGGGTTTTGGCAGTGTTCCAGTAGTTACACCGTTAGCAATAGCAAAGACACTTCTGATTGCCTTTTTTTCTGTAATGCTCGTTCTCGGGATGTCTTATATCCTTGTTCCCCGTCTTATCCATCAGGTGGTGAAGATAAGGAGCAGGGAGATTTTTATTTTAACAATACTCTTTATCTGTCTTGGCATTGCATGGTTTACATCCAAACTGGGGCTTTCCTTTGCACTCGGCGCTTTCATTGCAGGCATTGTTATTTCAGAATCAGACTACAGCCACCAGATAGTGGCAGAGATACTCCCCTTCAAAGATGCATTTACAAGTCTTTTTTTTATATCTATAGGCATGCTCCTTGAGTTCAATTATTTTCTGACAAACATCTATAAAATAATCCCGCTTTCCATTGGCATTATTATTTTCAAGACATTGATTATTGTATCTATCGGGCAGATGCTTAAGTATCCGCTCCGCCTTGCAATAATTGTGGGCATAGGTATTTCCAGCATCGGAGAGTTTTCCTTTCTTCTTATGAAAACAGGCGAGGGTTATGGTCTTTTAAGCAGAGACCTGTATCAGACACTCCTTGCTGCCTCAATACTTACAATGGCAACCGTTCCCTTTATCTTTCAAAAGAGTCAGAATATTGCAATGAGTCTGGCACATATATTCAGGATAAGGGATTCCAAAGTATCTGAACTGTCCCGAAGGACCCATCTTTTAGACCATGTCATAATAGTCGGTTATGGTCTGAACGGGCAGAACCTTGCAAGGGTGCTTAAAGAAACAGGGATTCACTACCTCATAATGGATATGGATATTACACGGATTCGTCATGCTAAAAAAGAGGGGCACAGGGTAATCTTTGGCGATGCAAGCCACCCTGATGTTTTGAAAAAGGTAGGCATAGAAAATGCCAGGATGATAGTTGTTGCAGTGTCAGACCCTGTTGCCACACGGAGGGCAATAAAGATATCAAGGGATATAAACCCATCTGTTCACATCCTTGTCAGAACCCGCTATACAGAGGAGGTTGGAGAACTTTATAAACTTGGTGCAAATCAGGTCATACCAGAGGAGTTTGAGACATCTGTAGAGATATTTGCAAGGGTCTTGAAGGAATATCATATACCCACAAACATTATCCAGAACCAGATTGATATTGTTCGTCAGGAGGGCTATGCAATGTTCAGAAGTCCGTCCCTTGCCAGGGAAAAGATCATGGAACTTTCATCTATCCTTGCAGCGAGCATTACGGATACCTTTTTTGTAGATGAAAATGCCTTTGCAGCAAACAAGACCCTTGCTGAAATGGATTTAAGAAAAAAGACAGGTATGTCAGTCATTGCAGTCATAAGAAAAGAGAAGGCAAAGGCTAACCCTCAGGCAGATTTCAGGATAGAGGCAGGCGACATACTTGTGCTCCTTGGCAGCCATGCAGAACTGGACGGGGCAATAAAGATGATGAAGGGATAGCAAGGTCTTATCGTCAATTCTATGACGATGACGCATTTTTCCTACAGAGTCAAAACCTCCTCACAAAAAATAAAATACTTGACAGCCTTTATTTATATTGATATTATCTCCGCAAGTTTATGGCAGTTTTCAAGAAGCAAGGTAATTTTAGTGGATTATAATATTATGCCGTGAGAGGTTAATGATAATCTTTCACGGCTTTTATTTTTTATAATACACGTTGTATTTAATGCGTGTAAGTTTCAGAAAGGAGGTAAGGAATATGGCAAAAGGTCATGTAAAGTGGTTCAATGACGCCAAAGGCTATGGTTTCATCCAGCAGGAATCAGGCGAAGATGTCTTTGTCCACTACTCCGCCATCGGAGGTGACGGTTTCAAGTCACTGAAAGAAGGCGATGAAGTTGAGTTTGAAATAACTCAGGGTCCCAAGGGACCACAGGCATCAAAAGTAGTGAGGGCTTAACCTTATATTTTCTTTTGTGCCAGATGCCCCCTCCTGACATAGTCAGGAGGGGGTTTTTTGTTTGTGTTTGCCAATATTTTCTGATATGTTTTAAAAATGCTTAAAAAAGTATTCAGTATATCAGAACTCACACAAGAGATAAAATGTCTTCTGGAAGACAGCCTTTATTATGTATGGGTTGAAGGGGAGGTGTCAAACCTCCGTTCCCCTGTATCAGGGCATTTATACTTTACGCTGAAAGACGAATACTCGCAGATAAAGGGTGTAATATTCAAGGGACAAAACAGATACATGAAATTCAGACCTGCAGACGGGATGCACATAATCTGCAGGGGCATGGTAACAGTCTATCCGGAGCGCGGGGAATATCAGATAATCATTGATTATCTCGAGCCAAAAGGGGTTGGGGCGCAGCAGATTGCATTACAACAGTTAAAGGAAAAACTCCTTAAAGAGGGTCTGTTTGATGAAAAGAGGAAAAGGCATCTCCCTTTGCTGCCCCGTCGTGTCGGTGTTGTAACCTCTCCAACAGGCGCTGCAATAAGGGATATACTGAAGGTCTTTAAAAGACGGTTTGCAAACATGGGTGTCCTTATATATCCTGTCAGGGTTCAGGGGGTTGAATCCGCAAAGGAGATTGCAGAGGGCATCCGTGAACTGAATAAAGCAGATGATGTAGATGTCATTATAATCGGCAGGGGCGGAGGCTCGCAGGAAGACCTCCGGGCATTTAACGAAGAGATAGTTGCACGGGCAATATATGAATCCTGTGTCCCTGTGGTTTCAGCTGTAGGGCATGAGATAGATTTTACAATCGCAGATATGGTTGCTGACCTCCGTGCCCCGACGCCATCTGCTGCAGCAGAGATGGTCGTAATGTCCAGGCAGGAGATATTTGAGAATATCAATAATAACATGGTCAGGGCGCTGGCTGCTGTTAATGCTATACTGCACAATAAAAGACTTGAACAGCACATGACAGAAAAAGGCCTTATTGACCCCAAACAAAGGCTGCATGATTTCATGCAGCGGATTGATAGCATATCCGAAAGACTAAGTCTTGCAATATCCAATAGATTAATGGCTGCAAGAAAAGACTTCCATGCAATAATGTCAGGCATAAATGCATTAAGTCCTTTAAATGTTCTTAAGAGGGGATACAGTATAACCATGAAACTCCCGTCCCTAAAAATAGTACGGGGTTCAGGAGAGGTCGTTGAGGGTGAAGACCTTAATATAGTTTTATCCAAAGGTGAGTTATTTTGTAAGGTTTATGGAAAGGGCAGGCAAGGGGATTTTTGATGAAGTTTGAAGAGGCGCTGAAAAAACTTGAGGCAATTGTAAATAAACTTGAAAGGGGAGACCTTGCCCTTGAAGAGTCCCTGAAGGCATTTGAAGAGGGCGTAAAACTATCACGGGTATGCACAAGACTGCTTGACGACGCAGAGAAAAAGGTGGAGATACTGATGAAGGATAAGGACGGCAGGGTTAAGGCAGAGCCGTTTGAATAGGCTTGGACATGGCAGGGTTTGATATCAAAGAATATCTGAAAGAGAAGAAAGAGCATGTTGACAGGGCGCTGGAAGGAATACTGCACGGAGAAGGAGAATTCCCGCAGAACCTCCATAAGGCAATGAGGTACAGCGTATTCGCAGGCGGCAAAAGGATAAGGCCTGTACTGTTGATTGCGTCTGCAGAATCTGTCGGCGGAAGTATGAAATCTGTTACAAACGTTGCCTGTGCAGTGGAACTCATACACACCTATTCCCTGATACACGATGACCTGCCTTCCATGGACAACGACGACCTAAGACGCGGGAAACCAACCAACCATAAGGTATTTGGAGAGGCTGCGGCGATCCTTGCAGGGGATGCGCTCCTTACCCTTGCATTTGATATTTTAGCGCAGGGTAATAAAGACAATGCAGGAAATGCCCTCACAGTTATCCATGAAATCGCAAAGGCAGCAGGCTCAACAGGCATGGTCGGCGGACAGGCTGTTGACATAGAGTCCGAGGGCAGGGAATGTTCACTACCGCTTCTTGAGTATATCCATATACACAAGACAGGCGCACTCATCCGTGCATCTGTAAGGGCAGGGGCAATACTGTCATCTGCATCTTCGCAGCAACTTGATGCACTTACAAGATATGGCAAGGCGGTCGGGCTTGCATTTCAGATAGCAGATGACATACTTGATGTTGATGGGAGTCAGGAGTCTACCGGCAAAACAGTCGGGGGCGATGCAAAGAAAAAGAAGGCCACATACCCGCGGGTCATGGGTATTAACGAATCGAAGATGAGGGCAAAGGAACTTATTGATATTGCGATGGATTCTATCGAGGGTTTTGACAACAGGGCAGAGGCGCTGCGAAGGATTGCAGGGTATATAGTAGAAAGGAATCGTTAAGAGGCATATCGGACATATGTATCAGTTATTAAACAAAATAGATTCTCCTGATGATATTAAAAGGCTTAACCATGAAGAACTGAAAGTCCTCGCACAGGAATTAAGGCAGGAGATTATAAAAGTTGTATCAATGAACGGAGGACACCTGGCATCAAGTCTAGGCGCAGTTGAACTTACAATCGCACTCCATTATGTGTTCAATGCACCTCAGGATAAGATTATATGGGATGTCGGACATCAGTCGTACAGCCATAAAATACTTACAGGAAGGCGGGACGCCTTCAGGACGCTTCGTCAGTTCGGTGGGATAAGCGGCTTCCCAAAACCCTCGGAGAGCAGGTATGATGCATTTATAGCAGGGCACTCGTCAACATCCATATCAGCGGCCCTCGGCATAAGTGCGGCACGGGATATAATGCATGAAAGATATTCGGTTGCTGCTGTAATAGGCGACGGCTCACTGACCTCAGGTATTGCATTTGAGGGGCTGAATCAGGCAGGGCACCTTAAAAAAGATATGATAGTTGTCCTGAATGATAATGAGATGTCCATATCAAAAAATGTGGGTGCACTTTCAACATTTTTAAGCAGGAAACTTACAGGGAGGTTTGCAACCAGGTTAAAGAAAGAGGTTGAGTCCTTTTTTGAGTATATACCCGGAATAGGCAAGAGCCTTGTGCACATTGCTAAAAAGGCAGAGGATTCTCTTATAACCCTGCTTACACCGGGGATGCTCTTTGAAGGGCTCGGGTTTCACTATATCGGACCGATTGACGGGCATGACATGACTCAACTCATTTCCACACTGAACGATGCAAAGGAGTTGAATGGACCCATACTCATACATGTCATTACAAAAAAGGGTAAAGGCTATCCGCCTGCTGAAGAACACCCTTCACTGTTTCATGGTGTTGGTCCTTTTGATATTGAAACAGGCAGATTAAAAAAAGCCGCAAGCACTCTGCCTTCATACACAGATGTTTTCAGCGAAGCACTGATTGAGATTGCAGAAAAAAATCCAAAGGTGGTTGCAATAACCGCTGCAATGCCTGAGGGGACAGGGCTTGACAGGTTTGCAAAGAAATTCCCAGAAAGGTTTTTTGATGTCGGGATTGCTGAACAGCATGCAATAACATTCGCTGCAGGACTTGCAAGTCAGGGCTTTATCCCTGTTACTGCAATATATTCAACATTCTTACAGAGGGCGTATGACCAGGTTCTGCACGATGTCTGTCTGCAAAACCTGCCTGTGGTATTTGCGCTGGACAGGGCAGGTATTGTAGGTGCAGATGGTCCAACGCACCACGGCGTATTTGATTTCTCATACCTCCGCCATATCCCAAATATTGTTGTTATGGCGCCAAAGGATGAGATTGAACTGAAGACATTGCTGAAGACTGCGGTTGAGTGCGGAAAACCTGCTGTTATCCGTTATCCCAGAGGAAGCGGTTCTGGTTTTGAGAAAACTTCTGATAAGGATATAGGTCTTGGGCAGGCAGAGGTATTGAGGGAGGGCAGTGACCTCGCAATAGTTGCTGTGGGTTCAACAGTCTATCCGTGTTTAGAGGCAGCAGAAAAACTCGCCAAAGATGGCATTTTAGTGACTGTGGTAAACGCAAGGTTTGTAAAACCTATTGATGAGGGTATTATAATAGCCATTGCAAAAAAGACAGGCGGTATTTTAACTGTTGAGGAGAATGTCTTGGAGGGCGGTTTCGGCAGCGCTGTTATTGAACTCATGGAAAGGAATAATATTACGAACTGCCGTGTGAAACGGATTGGCGTCCCTGATATGTTTGTCGAGCATGGTTCACAGGAAGAATTGAGAAGACTCCTGGGGCTGGACAGCAGGGGAATAGAAGAGGCTGCAAAGGTTTTAGTCTCTAGTTTTTAGTCTCAAGTTTTAAGGTAATTCTAAACCCCGCTTAGCGGGGTGAGCGGGGAAACTATGAAAAAAGGGAAGAAGCGTCTGGATATTCTTTTGGTAGAAAGGGGATTTGCTGCAAGCCGTGAGAAGGCAAAGGCACTGATAATGTCAGGCAATGTAGTTGTTAATGACAGGACTTTTGATAAGCCGGGGACCGATGTTAATGAAGATGCAGAAATTGTTATAAGGGAAGGACTAAAGTATGTGAGCAGGGGCGGTCTCAAACTGGAAGGCGCCTTGAATAATTTTAACATAGATGTTAATGGTATAGTCGTGATGGATGTGGGTGCGTCAACAGGCGGTTTCACGGATTGCCTGCTTCAAAGGGGTGTAAAAATAGTGTTTGCAGTTGATGTCGGCAAAGGCATTCTTGACTGGAAACTGAGAAACGATGCAAGGGTCAGGGTCATAGAAGAAAAGAACATAAGGTGCCTTGAATTTGGCAATATCGGTGAGATGACAGATATGGCGGTCATAGATGTTTCATTCATATCTCTTAAAAAGGTTTTACCCAATGTTATGAAGTTTGTAAAAGACAGGGGTAAAATTATTGCATTGGTAAAACCGCAGTTCGAAGTCGGTAAAGGCATGGTTGGTAAAGGCGGCATCGTAAGGGATGTCAGCAAGCATAAAGGTGTATTAGAAGATATTAAAATGTTTTCAAAGTCTATAGGACTTGATATAAAGGGTGAATGTGAATCCCCGATAACAGGTGCAAAGGGAAATAAGGAGTTCTGGATATGGCTGGAGAAGGACAAAATACAAGGCACTACGGGGTCTCTATGAGCATAAAACTTAAAAACTGTATTGTTATGGTTATACTGCTTACTGCAACTGTGTCATGCGTCCCATTCGGCATAAATAACACAAAAAAGGATGTTGAGGCAATTCCCAAACAGGATCCAATACCTGTAAGGATTGTTTCACCTGCGCTAGATACAAAGACAGATGCTGACATATATTACCATTTCGCAACTGCCCAGATCAAGGCAATTAAAGGCGATATTGACGGCGCAATAGAGGAATATAGGGAAGCAATAATACTTGACCAGAAATCCCCTGTCCTGCATACGGACATTGCGGCATTATATCTAAGAAAGAATATGCCCCAGGATGCTGTTATGGAACTTGAAAGGGCAGTGAGTATTGACCCTGAATATGCACCTGCATATGCCCTGCTCGGAAATATATACAGCGCCCTCAGGAACCATACAAAGGCTGTAGATGTGTATAAAACGGTTATCCGCCTTGAGCCTGAAAACCAGCGGACATATATATTTCTGGGCACGCTTTACGCTGACCTCAAGAGATACGATGATGCAGTAAATATATTCAACGAACTTCTGAAAATCAATCCTGAATCCATTATGGCTCATTATTACCTTGGCAGAATAGCGGCTGAGAGGGGAAGGTATGAGGATGCTGAGTTTTATTATTTGAAGACAATTGATATGAATCCAGACTTTGAAGGCGCATTGGTTGAGGTCGGCATGGTTTACGAACTGCAGAAAAAGACAGATAAGGCGCTTGAGGTATACAGGAAGGCACTGGAATTGCAGCCCCAGAATATTGCCTTAAAAAACAGGGTCGGGCAAATACTTATACGGCAGAACAGACTGGATGAGGCATTAACCCAGTATAAAGAACTTGTGAGGTCTTCACCAAACAACATTGATGCAAGGACTAAGATTGGGCTGATATATTTTGAGCAGAAACAGTACGATAATGCAATAATAGAGTTTAACCTCATCCTTGTGTCTGACACTGATGCACACCGCGTCAGATATTATCTCGCAACTGCCTATGAGGAAAAAGGTGACCTTGAAAAGGCTTTAGAGGAATTCAGGAAGATACCGCAGGGCGGTGAGACATATATAGAGGCAAAGATACATCTTGCATTTATATACCAGAGGCAGAAGAGGGTTGATGACGCTGTAAATGCGATAATGGATGCTATAAAGGTCAAGGGCACAGATGTTGAACTATACAGAATACTCGCCTCTATTTACAGAGAGGCAGACCGTATCAATGATGCTATAGGAGCAATCCAGAAGGCTGTAGAGATAGAGCCTGACAATGCAGAACTCCATTTTATACTCGGTGTATTTTATGATGATGCGAAGATGAGTGATAAGACCATAGAAGAGATGAAGATTGTCTTAAGACTTAACCCTGACCACGCAAATGCGCTCAACTACATGGGGTATACCTATGCAGAAAAGGGGATAAACCTTGATGAAGCGCTTGAATTAATAAAAAAGGCAGTTGCCCTGAAACCTGACAGCGGTCATATTATAGACAGTCTTGGATGGGTATATTATAAAAAGGGCGATATAGATAAGGCAATAACAGAACTTGAAAGGGCATTGAAATTCCTTCCGGAAGACCCTGTTGTTACAGAGCATCTCGGGGACGCATATCTGAAAAAGGGTAACAAGAAAAAGGCATTGGAGTTATATGAGAGGGCTTTGAAACTAGACCCTAAAAAGGCAGAGTTAAAAAACAGGATAGAAGGTATGAAAAAGGAGTTGAAGGGCAAGTAAGTTGGTAATAACAATTTTTCGCCTATTGCTTCTTATTCTCTTCACAGGTTGTGCTTCATACCAGAAGCCATATATCCCGCTGACTCACATTGACAGGCAGGCGTTGATTGCAAGCATCAAAGAATTTAAGGCAATCAGCACAATCAGGGCAGCAGGCAGTCTTGAAATTCTCTCGGACAATGTTTCCAGATATAAAGGAAGGGTCATTGTTGTCGCAAAATTGCCGTCATTATTCAGAATAGAATTTTTAAATCTCCTTAATCAGCCGGAGGCGGTTCTTACAGGCAGCGGTAAAGAATATTCATTTTACCATGGCGGCAATTTATATAGGGGTGAGGCATTGCCCCCTCAAATTCCGTTAAGTGATTTGCAGCATCTTCCGTTTTTTCTCATCGGTTGGTCGAATATCAGGACTAATGATATTGCTGAAATAAGGCACGACCCTGACAGCAGGGGGGATGTGTATATAATAGATATGAACCCTGATGACGGTATGCATCACAGGGTGTGGTTAAAGGCAGATGAAGGTATAATAATACTACGAAGGGATGTGTATGATAATAGCGGCAATGTAACCACCATGTTATTGGAGGAATACACAGAGAATATGGGCATAAAGTTCCCTTCCCGCATTAAAATAACCAGTAATTCATTGAATATGGTTATGAGGTACGGAAGGGTTGAAATTAACAGCGAGGTAGATGAGGCACTATTTTCCCTATAATATCTTTTTCTTTTGCCCCGAAAATCCCTTTTTGCAGTTGCCAGCCCAGTCTGCAAACCCGTAGCCTCTAAAAACCCCCCATTCAGACGGTTTGCCGGCAGTGCAGGCAGCCGCAAATGGTAACAAATTTACCCATCTACCCATTTACTCATCATATTGCTTCCTTGTTTATTTCTATCTTTGCCTTTCCCCTTGCCTCATTCAGCCATTTAACAAACGTATCCCCTTTTTTCTGTTCAAGGAGCCGCTTTTTTATCTCATCTTTCTTTGACTCAAATCCCTGCATATCTGCTTCTGTTGCATCTCTCAGTCTTAATACATAAAACTCACTATGTGAAGGTATTACCCTCGGATAATACGGACTCTCTTTTGTAATGTTAAACATATCAGGGTTTGCAGATATGCCGATCTTCGGGACAATACCATCGTTTAAACTGAACATCCCTGTCTCACCTGTAGAGTAACCGTTCTTCTCTGCAAGTTTCGCAAAATCTTCACTTGCATTCTGTGTGTTTTTAAGAAATTCTTCTGCTGCGTTCTTTGCCATTTCCACAGCCTTCTGTCTGGTAATCACATCCTTTATGTCTTTAGATACATCTTCATAAGAAGGGATACGGCTGTCTGTCCTGTCAATGATATTTACAATATAATAGCCGTCTTTGCCATCCAGAACCTGACTTGTCTCACCCTTTTTAAGAGAGAATACAGCCCTGTTCAGGTCTTCATTAAGCGTAATCTCATTACCTTTATCATCAGCAGAAAAATACCCTGTCTCTCTGACCTTAATACCCTTCCCTGCAGCAGCATCATTAAGGCTTTCCCCTTTGTCAATATCTTTTTTTATCTCATCCGCTAATTCTTTTGCCTTTCCTACTCCCTTTGCTGTTCCCACGAGTTCTATAATCTGCTTTTTAACTTCGTTCAGCGGCTGAAGCCTCGCCTCTTTTATGTCTTCTATCTTTATTATATGAAACCCGAATTCTGTTTCAACAACACTGCTTACCGCACCTTTCTGAAGTGCAAATGCTGCGTCTTCAAAAGATTTAACCATCATACCTGCTCTGAAGTAGCCGAGGTCTCCGCCGTTTTTTGCAGAACCGGGGTCATCGGAATGTCTCTTTGCAAGTTCTCCGAAGTCCTCACCTTTTTTAATCAACTGGAGAATCTCATCCGCCTTCTTTTTTGCCTCTTCTTTCGAGCCCTGAGCCCTGAAGAGTATATGCCGTGCCTTAACCTCTTTTGGCTTTTCAAATGCCTTTATATTTTTTTCATAATATGCCTTTATGTCATCATCAGATATTTTCAACTTTGATTTCATATCACTGAATATCAATGTAACATATGAGACTTTAACCCTGTCAGGTATTTTAAAACGATCCTTGTTTTTTTCAAAATATGCCTTTGCCTCTTCTTCTGTAACAGTAATGCCGCCCCTGAACTTAGAACCCCCTATAGATGCATACTGCAGATTTATAGCCTTGTTTTCAGTCCTGAAGACATCCATGACGTCTTTATCGCTTATGGCAACACTGGATGCGATTTTTTTCTGGAACTTTTCTATAATCAGTTCTTCTTCCAACGCCTTCTCAAACTCAGCCGGCATCATACGCATACCCGCGAGGGTCTGGAAATAGGTATCCTTGTCAAAGGCGCCATTTTTCTGGAACGCTGGTATGCCCTGAATAAACTTCTGCAGTTCTTCTTTCTGTATCTTTATGCCCTGTTTTTCAGCCTCCCCGACTATGATGACCCTGTTAATAAGCCCGTCGAGGGTTGACTCTTTAAGTTTCATCTTTTCAAGGAGTTCATCAGAAAATTCTTTGCCCAGATTTTTCCTGTAATACTCTACCTGCCTTTGATATGCCTTTGTAAACTCAACTGCTGATATAACCTTCCTGTTTACCCTTGCAGCGATACCGCTTTTGTCAAGCCTGAAATTACCGACACCCCAGAATACGAATACTATTATGATAATCCCGAAGATAATCCAGACCACTACAGATTTTTTCCTTTTTCTCATAAACTTTAGCATAAAAACCCCCTTATTTTTGCTGTGCGACTCTTACGGCAGATGGAAAAAGATATTACAAAACCATACCATTCGTCAAGAAAATAGATAGGCTATGTGTAAAAAGTTCTTGCTTTCTGATATAGAAGTGTAGTAGATATTTCTGTCATCCTTGCTCCTGCCCCCTAATGGTCAGGGGCTTAATTGTCTTTAACAGACAAAATCCAGAAGGAGGTTTTAAAAGATGCAGAATTCTTCATACGAGGTTGTGTTTATCGTAAAGCCTGATGCCGCTGAGGAGACCTTAAAGGGTATTCTACAGAAGGTAAGGGATACGATAGGGGGGTTGAAAGGGGAGGTTGCAGGTGCCGATGAATGGGGGAAGAGGCAGTTCGCCTATTTAATCAGGAATTATCAGGATGGCTACTATTTTCTTGTTACCTTTTCCGGTGCCCCGTCTGTACCAAAAGAGGTAGAAAGGACACTTAGACTGAATGAAAATGTCCTGAGGTATCAGACAGTCCGTATTATAAGGGAAAAAAGTGCTGCAGCCACAAGAGAATCACAGGAGGTAAAAAGTGTATAACAAAAAGAGGACCAGGAGGGCAGGAACCGACGATAAACAACAGGGCGGCAAGAGGATAATTCAGAAAAAGAAGATATGTCGTTTTTGTGCTGACCCTGCTTTGTCAATAGATTATAAGGACGTCAGGTTACTCAAATCGTTTGTTACCGAGCGCGGGAAGATAGTCCCGAGCCGTATTACAGGGAATTGTGCGAAACATCAGAGGAAGATTACACAGGCTGTAAAGAGGGCAAGGGTGCTTGCCTTCCTTCCTTTTACGGTTGCGACTACATAAAACGGAGGGATGAAACGATGAATGTAATACTAAAAGAAGAAATCCATTCACTTGGCAGGTTGGGTCAGATAATAAAGGTTGTAGACGGCTATGCCAGAAATTATTTAATTCCAAGGGGATTTGCGGTTGAAGCAACCCCGCAGAATGTCAGGATATGGGAAAACGAGAAAAGGGGTGTTGAAAAGAAACTGCTTAAACTTAAAGAGGATGCCCTGAAATTATGCGCCGAAATTGAAAAGGTATCGTGCGAGTTCAGCCGTAAGGCAGGCGAGGACGGTAAACTCTTCGGTTCGGTTACCTCAATGGATATTGAATGTTTTTTAAAGGAAAGGGGTTTTACTGTAGACCGCAGAAAAATTTTATTGCACGAGCCGATAAAGATTACCGGCGAGCATACAGTCCCTGTAAAACTCCATCCTGATGTAACAGCAAGTATAAAAGTAGTTATAGCAGCAGAATAAGCCATTAATATCAATGGGTTTATGGGTAGATGGGTTTAACTCATTCACTCATCCACTCATTCACTCTTTTGGAGTTTTATCATGCCTAGCCAGTCTTCGCAGGATACACCTTTACACAAAATCCCGCCGCAGAACTTAGAGGCAGAGAAGTCTGTGCTCGGAGGCATCCTCCTTGATAATACAGCCATAAATAGAGTCCTTGAGGTGCTGGGAGGGAACGGTGAAGACTTTTATCGCGATGCCCACAAAAAGATATTCAGGACAATGGTGGCACTCCTTGAAAAGGATACGGCGATAGATGTTATTACACTGACCGATGCATTAAAAACTGCCGGATTAATTGACCCGATCGGTGGGGCGTCTTACATTGCAGCGCTTGCGGACTCTGTGCCCACGGCTGCAAACATAACTTACTATGCCAGGATAGTCCGTGAAAAGGCTGTACTCCGCAGGCTTATTACTGCTGCCACTGACATAGTAACGCGGGGTTTTGATGGCGGTGAAAATGTTGACGAGTTTCTGGACGATGCAGAGAGGATAATACTGCAGGCATCAGAGGACAAAATTAAACAGTCCTTTTATCATATAGACGAATTATTAAAAGACACATTTAAGGTAATAGAAAAACTATATGAGAAAAAAGAACATATAACAGGTGTTGCGACCGGTTTTGCCGAGTTTGACAAGATGACTGCAGGACTTCAGCCATCTGACCTTATTATCGTTGCTGGCAGACCCAGTATGGGCAAGACATCTTTTTGCCTCAATGTCGCCCAGTATGCAGCAGTAGAGTCAAAACTGCCTGTGGCAATATTTTCACTTGAAATGAGTAAAGAACAACTTGTTTTAAGGATGCTTTCATCAGTAGCAAAAGTTGACTCGTCAGACCTCAGAAAGGGTTTTTTGGGAGAGAAGGACTGGCCTAAATTAACAAGGGCAGCAGGTGTCCTGTCTGATTCACCCATATATATTGATGATACGCCTGCAATGACAGTCCTTGAGATGCGTGCAAAGGCAAGGCGGCTCAGGATAGAAAAAGGCGGGCTTGGTCTCGTCATAGTTGATTACCTTCAACTTATGCGGGGTCGGGGAACTGCGGATAACAGACAGCAGGAGATATCTGAGATATCCAGGTCATTAAAGGCTATGGCAAAGGAACTTAATGTCCCTGTTGTGGCGCTTTCACAGTTATCAAGGAACCCTGAGCGCCGTGAGAAAAACAGGCCGCAACTTGCAGACTTAAGAGAATCAGGTGCACTAGAGCAGGATGCAGATGTCGTTGTCTTTATATTCAGGGAGGAGCTCTATAAGCCGTGCGAGTGTCCTAAAGACCTTTCCTGCACATGCGGGAGGCGCGGTGTTGCCGATATACTCATTGAAAAACAAAGAAATGGTCCGACGGGTGATATAAAACTGGTATTCCTTAACAAATTCACAACCTTTGCAAACCTTGAACACGCACATATAGATTATGGTGCCATTGCATAATTCCTTACCACCTTGCCCATAGAACTCTAATTTAAAATTTTTCACATTACCTTGATATACAGGTTTACTGCTTCATAAGAATATGGTATAGTTTTGTGGATTTGAGGTTTGACTATAAGGAGGTTTTCTTGGCAACTAGACAGGATTATGATGCAACTGCGATAAAGGTGCTTGGAGGACTTGAGGCTGTAAGGAAAAGGCCTGCGATGTACATAGGCTCTACAGGTCCTCAGGGGCTGCACCACCTCGTCTATGAAGTGGTTGACAACTCTGTGGATGAAGCGCTTGCAGGTTATTGCAAAAACATTGAAGTTGTAATCCACTCAGACAACAGCGTAACTGTGGTGGATGACGGGAGAGGGATACCGACTAATATCCATAAAGAGAAGAATAAACCTGCTGCGGAAGTAGTTATGACAGAACTTCACGCCGGAGGTAAGTTTGAGCATAAGGCATACAAGGTTTCAGGCGGCCTCCATGGTGTTGGCGTTACTGTTGTGAACTTCCTTTCAGAATGTCTTGACCTTGAAATAAAGAGGGACGGACAGGTGTTTCAGCAGAGGTACGAATACGGGAAACCTGTTACCCCGCTAAAGGTGGTTGGCAAGACAGGGAAAACAGGGACAAAGATAACCTTCAAACCCGATACTAAGGTATTTGAGATAACAGAGTTTAGTTTTGACACACTTTCACAGCGTCTGAGAGAACTCGCATTCCTTAACGCAGGTATCCACATATCAATCACTGACGAACGGAGCGACAAAAAGCATGAATTCCATTACACAGGAGGGATAACCTCTTTTATAGAGCACCTGAACAAGAACAAAACGCCGCTGCACTCCAAAATAATATATATGTCAGGTGAACGTGAGGCTGTCAATGTAGAGATAGCGATGCAGTGGAATGACGGCTATTCTGAGAATATATTTTCGTTTGCAAACAATATAAACACAACAGAGGGCGGCACGCACATGGTAGGTTTTAAGTCCGCACTCACAAGGACCATAAATACTTATGCATCATCTGCAAACCTTTTAAAGGGTGTTAAGGAAGGTATTCAGGGCGAGGATGTAAGGGAAGGAATCACATCTGTTATAAGTATAAAGCTGCCGAACCCGCAGTTTGAAGGACAAACAAAGACAAAACTTGGCAACAGCGAGGTAAAGGGTCTTGTTGAGGCAATTGTAAATGAAAAACTCTCATCATTCCTTGAGGAAAATCCGTCAATATCAAAGAAGATAGTGAACAAGGCAGTTGAAGGCGCTATGGCAAGGGAGGCTGCAAGAAAGGCAAAGGAACTGATAAGGAGAAAAGGTGCGCTTGATACAGCGTGTCTGCCCGGAAAACTTGCTGACTGTCAGGAAACAAACCCTGCTTTGTGTGAGTTGTTCATAGTTGAGGGCGACTCCGCAGGCGGCTCTGCAAAACAGGGCAGGGACAGAAAAAATCAGGCAATCCTGCCCCTGAAAGGAAAGATATTGAATGTTGAAAAAGCGAGGTTCGACAAGATGCTCGCAAATGATGAAATAGGCACGATGATAACTGCACTCGGTACAGGCATAGGGAAAGAGGAGTTAGATATATCAAAACTGCGATACCACAAGATAATAATCATGACAGATGCAGATGTTGATGGCTCGCATATAAGGACACTCATCCTCACATTTTATTACAGGCAGATGCCTGAACTTGTTGAGAAGGGACATCTTTATATTGCACAGCCGCCTCTTTTCAAGGTGAAACGGGGTAAATTTGAAAGGTATATAAAAAACGAGACTGTATTGGAAGACTTTGTGCTTGAGGCAGCAGTAGAAGGTCTGCAATTTTACTCAAAAGACAGGAAGAAGATTTTCAAGGCAAATGAACTTTTCGGCATACTTAAAAAAATGGCACGTTTCCGCAGCATAATCAGGAAGATAGACAGGAGGAGGAAAGAGGGTGAGATTATATCTGCTCTCAGTATGGAAGACAACTTTAGTGCTGATTCTCTAAAGAGTGAGAAGGAAATAAATTCACTAGTCACGAGTCTCAAGACATATCTTAAGGCATTCCACCCGGATATACAACCTTTAGACTTTTCAGTATCAAGAGACACAGAGCATGACTCATTTATTTTGAAGGGTGTATCCAGTAGAAATGGCGCTAATATTGAAACTGCTATAGACTGGGACTTCATGCACACACCTGAATTTATTGAGATCAGGACAATAGCAAAGGAATTAAAAAATGTGGGGAGTCCGCCATTTGTAATAGAGGACGATGAAGGCGCTGTTACTACAACGAACACATTTCAGGAGGTTATAGACCATCTCCTTTTAATCGGTAAGAAGGGTCTCTACATCCAGAGGTATAAAGGGCTCGGTGAAATGAACCCTGAACAGTTATGGGAGACAACCATGAACCCTGAGACCAGGACACTACTTCAGGTGAAAGTGGAGGATGCTGTTGAGGCGGATGATATATTTACAATACTCATGGGAGACCAGGTTGAACCGAGGAGAAATTTCATAGAAACGCATGCATTGGATGTTACAAATCTGGATGTATAGTTTTTAGGGTAAACAAAAATGTAGGATTAAGCATAAATTGCAATTGTCCATAGATTAATGTAATCATCACTTTTTATGGTAAATAGGTCTTGACAACAAATATCCTGTGGTATAAAGTCGCTCCCCAATATGGATTGAGGGGTTTTTCCATAAACTTATAAGGAGGTAAGAAAGGAATGGGTTATCTGAAGATCTTCTGCATGTTAATCTCTACAGCCCTTGTTTTTGCACTCAGCGCTAAAAATGTCTTTGCTGCCGGAAATCCGGCAGAGGGTAAGAAAATATATATGGGGACAAACAATTGTCATGTATGCCACGGGATTGATGGGAAGCCGGTGATACCGGGTATCCCAAGTTTTGCCAAAGGTGAGTCTGCTGGAGGCAAAAAACTGGCTGATAGAAAGGATACTGACCTTAAAAAGAGTATCACAGAGGGGAATATGAAGCCTTCCATCCCTACTGCCCCACCAATGCTGCCTTATGGTGGTGGGTCTAAGCTGACCGATCAACAGATGGATGACATTATTGCCTATATAAGGTCACTGAAGAAGTAAGGATTAAGAGATATCCCCTCTCCCGGAAACGTAAACCTATTTAACTCCTTATCACCTGAAAGGTACCACCTTCAGCTTCTTTGAAAGTTTAAATGGGCGGGACATGATGCTCCAAGGGTTTGTTTTACCTTCTTTATGTGTTTCTTTAAGGCAATAAAGGCACTGAATTCCTTACCACATAGAGGACAGCGGAATCGCTTTGAAGACTTCATGGAGTCTCTCCTTAAGAGGTATGGGTTCTTTAACTCATCCATTTTCCCAGAAAGGTATTTCTCCTTGTTTATAACCTCTATAGCCTTTATCGCTCTGCCTTTGCCCTGTCTCCACTTTATTCCAGGCAACCTCTTTACCTTATCAAGGAGAGAAACAGCATCCTTTGCAACAAAGTACCTTGTCACATCAATGCCATTACCAGCCCCCATGTGGCCATATTCCATAGTTACCTTAAAATAGCGCATCAGATATCCTCTTTGTAATAAAGTAATAGTCCTGTAAAGTTAAAGGTGTTGCCAAATAATTTCTTTAAGTTCTCATAATCCGCTTTACATCAAGACAGAGCCATGCCGATTTCTTGAGCAACCCTTTTTGCTGCGTCAACAGGATTTACAGCATCCCTTATCGGTCTTCCGACCACAATATAATCAGCGCCGTTTTTTACTGCTTCATACGGAGTAACAAAGCGCTTCTGGTCATCCTGTTTAACAATAGCCCAGAGAGGTCTTATTCCGGGGCACACTGTTATAAAATTTCTGCCCAATGCCTTCTTGACAGACTTTACCTCCAACCCTGAACATACGACACCATTACAGCCTGCTGCCTTTGCAAGTTTTGCACTGTGCAGGACTAGTTTCAATGGATCCTGCAATTCTTTTCTTATACCCATCTCAGCCAAGTCTTTTTCTGAAAGGCTTGTGAGGAGCGTTACGCCTAAAACTATCGGATTTTGGCAGGTCTTCTTAGCAAGAGGTTCAATCAGTTTCTGTCCGCTATCGCAGTGGATGGTCAGGAAGTCAATGCCGTATGCAGATGCGGCTGTCAATGCACGGCGAACGGTTTCAGGTATGTCGTGGAATTTTAAATCAAGGAATATCTTCGCACTGCTTTCTTTTTTGGCCAAGCTTATAATATCAGGACCTTCACCTACAAAGAGTTCAAGCCCTATTTTAAAAACTCCGACATGATTTTTAAGGAGTTTAACAAACCTTCCTGCCTCTTTCAGATTCGGAAGGTCCAGAGGAAATATTATGCGGTCTTTTGGAAATAATCTTGATTTTTTACTCATTAACAGTTTGTTGAAAAACCAAATTTATACAATGAAAAATTTCGTCCTTCTGAGCGAAAGAGACATTTTTTAATAATCTGCTAAAATAATTAAAGGCGATGAGTGATAAATAGAATTTCTACTCACCACCATCTCACTAATCACTAACTCACTAATCTCTGTATCTACGCTGCTGCCCTTTTTGTGAAGTTCAGGAGTCCGCCTGCCATTATTATCTCAATCTGCCTTTGTGTAAAGCCGTGCTTCAAAGAGATGTCTTTGCTCTTTGATAGGTTTTTTAAGATAAGCGTGCCGCTTGTTGCAAGGTTATCAAGTCTTAACTCCAGTTCATCGCCCTGCTCTATTCCATCATAGTCTGCTGCATTTGCAAATATTAGCGGCAGTATCCCGAAGTTTATAAGATTATCCTTATGTATCCTTGCAAACGATTTTGCAATTACCGCCTTTATGCCGAGATACATTGGACATAAAGCAGCATGCTCCCTTGAAGACCCCTGTCCATAATTTTCACCGCCAAGAACAAACCCGCCCCCCTGAGCCTTTGCCTTTTCATGAAACTGGGCGTCAATTGCTGAAAAAACAGACTCTGAATACTTCGGCACATTTGAACGGTATTTAAGCCATGTGCCGGCAGGGGTTATATGGTCTGTTGTAATGTTGTCCCCAAGTTTTATCAGCGCCTTGCCTTTAATACTTTCTTCAGGTGTCTGAGCCTTTGGAAGTTCCTTTATGTTCGGACCGCGGAGTATATTGACCTTTGACGGGTCTTTTGCAGGCGGAATAATCATTGAATCATCCACTAAAAATTCCTTTGGCATCTTTACCTTTGGGAATTTGCCAAGTTTTCTGGGGTCTGTTATTACGCCATAAATGCTTGCTGCTGCTGCAACCTCTGGACTGCAAAGATAGACCTGCGCATCCTTTGTGCCGCTCCTTCCTTCAAAGTTCCTGTTAAATGTTCTCAAAGATACGCCCTTTGAGGGGGGAGACTGTCCATTGCCAATACATGGTCCGCATGTTGCCTCAAGGATTCTGGCGCCTGCCTCTATTAGATGTGCAAGACCTTTGTTTAAACTTATCATCTCAAGCACCTGCTTTGAACCGGGGGATATTGTTAAGTTGACATCAGGATGGACTTTATAACCGCCTTTATGGAATATCTCTGCAACTGTCATTAAATCTTTATATGATGAGTTTGTGCAGCTGCCAACACATATCTGGTCAACCCTCATGCCTTCAACATCAGACACCTTGCAGATTGCATCAGGGGAGTGCGGTTTTGCAAGCATCGGCTCCAGTTTAGATAAGTTTATTTTGATCTCCTCGACGTATTTTGCATCTGCATCTGCAACAAGTTCCTTCCAGTCTCCTTCCCTTTTCTGCGCCCTTAAAAATTCCAATGTAACTTCATCGCTTGGGAATATTGATGTTGTAGCGCCAAGTTCAGCGCCCATGTTTGTTATTGTCGCCCTTTCAGGAACGGTCAAATTCTTTACCCCCTCGCCGCCGTATTCAATGACCTTTCCAACGCCCCCCTTAACAGTCAGTTTTCTTAACAGTTCAAGGATTACATCCTTTGCAGAAACCCAAGGTTTTAATTTGCCCTTAAGATTTACGAGGACTACCTTTGGATATGTTAAATTAAATGGTCCCCCGCCCATTGCAACAGCAACATCAAGCCCGCCTGCGCCGATTGCAAGCATTCCAAGCCCGCCGCATGTAGGCGTATGGCTGTCAGAACCAAGCATAGTCTCTCCGGGCACGCCGAACCTCTCAAGGTGAACCTGATGGCATATTCCGTTTCCAGGCCTTGAAAAATATATGCCGTATTTCGCTGCCAGAGTCTGCAAAAACCTGTGGTCATCCGCATTTTCAAAACCGCCGTACTGGAGTGTATTGTGGTCAACATAACTTACAGATAGTTTTGTCTTAACTTTAGGCACGTCCATTGCCTCAAACTGAAGATATGCCATTGTGCCTGTGGCATCCTGAGTCAGGGTCTGGTCAACCCTTATGGCGATCTCTTTGCCAGGAGACATCTCGCCAGACACAAGATGGCTCTCTAATATTTTTTGTGTAATATTTTTATCCATGTGAATTCCTCCTTTTAGAAAGATGATTTGGGGTGTTTAAACTACCAAAAAACCCTCTTGTAAGTCAAATGTAATTTGTGTCCCAAAAATAGACATTGATTTTTGGGGAAACCTGCAAGTTGCCTGTCAGACGAGGCGGCGGATAATTTGGAGCACGTAAGAGGGACACGTAAGAGGGACAGGCTACTTTTTTTGTAAAAAAGGTGCCTGTCCCTTTAGGAGCCCGGTTTGTCCAATAGCGAGGTTTTTAATCGCTATTTTACGATGTGTGCATTTAATAATACCATAATCCTGTCAACCTGTTCAAATATTCTTAGGTTGACAGCATAGAATGTGCTGTGGTATTTGCTAATTATGCACAGGGATTTTATTTTAAATCTGGAGAAAAAAGTTTTTACAGGGCAGGACATATCGTATGAGGAAGGGTGCAGGCTTATCAATCTTTCGGATGATGCCCTGTTTGAGATTATTGCCTCTGCTGAAAGAACCCGAAGGCATTTCAAGGGCATAGAAATAAATCTTTGCTCAATTGTAAATGCAAAGAGCGGTATGTGTCAGGAAGACTGCTCATTCTGCAGCCAATCTGCGTTTTACAATACAGATATACAAACATACCCAATGATTGAGCCAAAAGATATTGTCAATGCAGCAGTAAATGCAGCAAAGAACGGTGCAAGGGAATTTTCTATAGTAACAAGCGGCACCGCTGTTGGCAGTGATGAGGATATAAGCATACTAATTGATGCGATACATGGGATAAAGCAAAAGACTATTCTTGAAAGGTGTGCATCTCTTGGAATAACAAAGAAAGAGGTGCTTTTAAAACTAAAAGAGGCAGGACTTCAGAGTTATCACCACAACCTTGAAACCGCCAGGAGTTTTTTCCCGAATATATGTACAACCCATGACTATGAAGATGATGTAAATGTAATAAAGACAGCAAAAGAACTTGGTTTTTATATCTGCTGCGGCGGGGTCTTTGGGCTTGGAGAAACAAAGGAGCAGAGGGTTGAACTGGCAGTGACATTAAGGGAACTGGGTGTTGATTCCATACCAATAAATTTTTTAAATCCGCGTCCCGGGACGCCGCTTGAAAATGCAAACCACCTGACACCCATAGAGTGCCTGAAGATTATCGCTTTATACAGGTTTATGCTGCCCCAAAAAGATATTGTAATATGCGGAGGAAGACCTGCAAACCTGCGTGATATGCAGTGCCTGATATTCGCAGCAGGTGCAAACGGCATGATGATAGGTAATTATCTGACAACAATGGGGAGGCAAGTGGAAGAAGATTTAAAGATGATTAGAGACCTTGGATTAAAACCCCGTATAAACTAGCCTATCAGCGGCAATGCTGTCCTTTTCAGGAAGTCTATATTTCCAGATACCTCTTTCCATATAAGTTCCTTTTTGTCCGAGAATTTGTTTTTAGCGTGTTCATCCTCTGCATCGTTTAGTATCCTTTCCGAAATGTTGAACTCTCTTGCTGTTTCTGAAAAACTGTCAGGCATTTTGTTTGTGAGAACTGCATCGTTCATTATACCCCATGCGATTGTCCATGCCCTTGCAACATTGCTTAAGTTATAGCCGCCGCCTCCCAATGCAACCCACGGGAGGTTAAACGACCTGAACCTTTTTACCATTGCCTTAAAGCCGTTTGTTGTAAGGTTTAAATGGGTTATCGGGTCTGTCCTGAATGTATCAACTCCAAGTTGTGTGACAAGAATGTCAGGTTTGAACCTTTTGATAAACAGAGGCACAATCTCTTCAAACCCATTTACAAAGACCATGTCATCTGTTTCTGGCGGAAATGGGAGGTTTACAGAATAACCCTTCCCTTTTCCTGTGCCGATTTCATGTGAAAAGCCTGTTCCCGGAAAAAGATATTCCCCATTTTCATGAAGGGATATGGTCATGACCCTGTCTGTATCGTAAAATGCAAACTGGACGCTATCACCGTGATGTGCATCTATGTCAATATATGCAACTCGTTTGCCCCTTTCCAGAAGATATTCTATTGCTATTACAGCATCGTTTAAGTAGCAAAAACCAGACGCCTTATCCTTCATTGCATGATGCAGTCCGCCGCAGATGTTAAATGCAAAATCTGTGTGCCCTGATAAAACCGTTTCCGCAGCCTGAACTGATGCACCTGCAGAATAAAGTGACCAATCATAAACGCCCGTGAATACAGGGTTATCTCCATATCCAAGACCGTGCTGCCATCCGTTTTCAGGTATTACACCGTCATTTGCCTCTTTCAGGACATTGATATAGTCCTTTGTATGGAATAAAAGGACTTCTTCTTCAGAAGCCTTTCTTGCCTCAATAATTTGAGTATCCGGTAAATCCAGCAGTCTATATGCCTTTATGAGTTCATAGGTCAGTTTGAGTCTTGCAGGACGCATTGGGTAACTCCCACCGTAACTGTAACTCCCGAACTCATCTGAATATATAAAGGCAGTTTTCATGCTGTTTAAACTCTAATTTTAAACCTGTAAAAAATCAAGTTAAAATGATATGCTTCCCCCATGCACGAACTGTCAATTGCTGCAAGTCTTATGGATATACTTAAAAAAGAGGTTCTCCGGCATGATATTAAAAAGATAACAAAGATAAGACTCAAGATTGGACAGTTTACAGCAATTGAGCCGTCATCCCTTTCATTCTGTTTCCAGATATTATCTGAAAAGACATTGTTTGAAGGTGCAGATATTGAGATTGATGAGGGTTCAGGGAATGAACTGGACATAGTCTCTCTGGAGGCGGAGTAATTATGTGTCTGGCAATACCGATGAAGATTATTAAAAAGAACGGAGAGACAGGTGTTGCAGAGAAAAACGGTGTAAAGAGGGAGATATTTTTAGACCTTGTGGATGTAAGTGAGGGCGACTATGTCCTTGTGCACGCTGGTATTGCAATAGGTAAGATTGAAGAAGAGGAAATATCAGACAGATGGTAGAGCCAATTTAATATGGAAGTGAGAACAACCTTTCCTGACATACTAAACCTGAAAGACTGGGATTTAATACTCCTAAAGAGATACGCACCGGTTTTTAAAAAGCCTGTAAAGACCTGTTCTCTTTGCAGCCTTGGTCCATGCAGACCATTGAATGAAAATCCCGGTAAATGCGGTATTTCAGAGGACTCATTCAGGGCAAGGTATGCCCTCCTTGATGCAGTTATTGGCGCATCAGCGCATACCTCAAATGCAAGAAGACTCCTGACGGACATGATAAATAAGTATGGCGGAACAAGGGGCATTAATATGGGTGATGTGTCAGCAATAAACACGCCTTTGACAACCCTTATCTGCGGCATTGAGCCTGCTGTGCTTTCTGACATGGAAGATATTATCTCGTACATTGAAAGGCAGTTGACGCACCTTTTATCCAGTGTTAGTTTCGGCAGTGAGGCGGACAAGGATGATTTTGTAAGCAAGACCCTCCATGCAGGCATGCTTGATAACCTTGCAGCAGAGGTGACAGATATTATCCAGATAAGTTCCATGAATATGCCAAAGGGGAGTTCAGCAGATATTATAAATTTCGGTATAGCAGAAGTAGATACCAGTAAATTTGTAGTTCTTATTATAGGGCATAATTCTGTTGTGAGCCACAATATTTTGCACATGCTGGAAGAGAAAAAAACAGCAAATAGTTTTGAGATATGCGGTCTTTGCTGCAGTGCAATAGATGGTTCAAGGCACTCACACGGGCATGGTTTTAAAATCATAGGCAGCCAGTCAATGCAGTTGGAGTTTATTAAAACAGGGATTGCTGATGTTGTTGTCCTTGATACACAGTGCATAAGGGCTGATATTGTTGAAGAAGCGGTTAAGTCAGGCAGCATTATCATAGCAACAGCAGAGGAAACTGTTATGGGGTTAGATGATATTTCGGGTTTTCCACTTGAGAGTATCACCCGTACCCTCATTGAAACCAGAAGCGGGTTTATAGGAGACAAAAACAAGGCAGCAGAGGCAGTAATAAAGATAGGGGCATCCCGCTCAGCGGGGTCAGGGGGCAAGGGGCAAAAGGGGCAAGAAACATGGCAAATGCCTGTTGGCAGGGGGGCAATAAGAGATGGTGAAATAAGAAGTGTAGCACCGTCTGTTATAATGGGTGAGATACCAGGAATTGTCGGGATATTCGGATGTCCTGAAGAAGAAGGAGGGCAGAGGGCAAAAAATGAACTTGAGACCAGAGACTTGAGACCAGAGACTAGAGGATTTGTCTTTCAGCCTGGAGTCCGGGGTCTGAAGTCTGGCATTACTCACAATATGGCAGATGAATTTCTTAAAAGGGGTTATATTGTTTCTACAGGTGGATGTGCATCTATTGATGCTGCAAGGGGCGGCATATTCAAAAAGACCTCTGATATATTCGACGGCGGGAATATTACCAACCTCGGTTCATGTGTTTCAATATCACATCTTATTGGTGCATGTATTAAGATAACAAAGATTATGTCTCATCGTGAAATAAACGGCAACTACGAGGAGATTGCTGACTATATAATAAACAAGGTCGGCGCTGTCATTATCCTCTGGGGGGCATTTACGCAAAAGGCATTTGCCACAGCAGTCGGCGCGGCAAGGCTGGGCATACCTGTTATATTTGGTCCTCGCGGGAGATACTATGGACTCCATCTGGTAAAAAGTGAACAGGAGACATCAGTAATAGACGCAAGGACAGGAAATGAGGTTAAAACACATGTATTACCCGAATGCCTTTTGTATTCTGTCCAGAACTTTGAAGAGGCATTATATACAGCAGCAAAACTTACAATGAGGCACAATGATACTCCATCCGGCAGACGAACTAAACTCAAAAATTATATAGAACTTTATAAGGGTGCCCCCGTTAAGCGGGGTGCAAAAGATACCCTGCCAGAAGACATCCATTTTTATGTCAGGACAAACTACGATATACCCGAAGGCATGGGAGATGAAATCAATCCCATCCTTGAGCAGAACAACTGGCAGTTGTCCTCTATACCTGACCCGACATTTTTGAAGAGGATAGTGAGGCTTGAAAAAGGTGCTTACAGCAAACCGTTACAGGGATAAAACTGTTATTAAAGACCTCGCATTAGCGATAGGAGATGAATCACCTGCCCGCCCTTTAAAGATAATGCATGTCTGCGGCACCCATGAAAACACAATAAGCAGATACGGACTCAGGGAACTCCTGCCTGAAGATGTTGAAGTCATAGCAGGACCCGGATGTCCTGTCTGTGTATGCCCTGAGACTGATATAAGCCGTGCCATTAAACTGGCTTTAGAGCATAGTGCAATTGTTGCAGCATTCGGCGATATGATGCGGGTGCCCACGGCAAAGGGGAGCCTCGCTGATGCAAAGGCAGATGGCGCTGATATAAGGGCTGTGTATAGTCCATTTGACTCACTAAAGATTGCATATAATAACCCTGAAAAAGAGGTCGTATTATTTGCAGTTGGTTTTGAGACAACTGCGTGCGGTGTTGCAGCACTTGTTCAGAGAGGACTGCCTCCTAATTTAAGCATTCTGACATCCCATAGACTTATCCCGCCTGTAATGGAATTTCTTTTAGGTATCGGAGACCTTCATATAGATGGTTTTCTTATACCCGGTCATGTAACAACTGTAATGGGTTTGAAAGAGTATTATATCTTTCCTGAGGCATACAGGATGCCGGTTGTGACAGCAGGTTTTGAGCCAGCGGATGTATTGACAGGGGTCCTGAAGATATTGAGACAAATAAACAATGGGGTGCCGCTTTGCGAAAATGCGTATGAACGGGCTGTTGCACCTGAAGGGAATAAAAAGGCACAAAAGGTTATCGGAGATGTATTTGATATTGTTCCTGCTTACTGGCGCGGTATAGGCAGGATACCCCGTTCGGGGCTTAAACTGAAAGATAGGTTTTCAGAACATGATGCCTTCAGGAAGTTTTTCCCGGAGAATATGCACGAAATTCCCCGACCGCTGGACATAAACCCTGACTGCTCATGCCATCTGGTAATGATAGGGAAGATCAATCCGACAGGGTGTCCGATATTCGGTAAGGGGTGCCGCCCTGACAGACCGTACGGACCGTGCATGGTTTCAATGGACGGGACATGCAGGATAATGGCACATGGTTTTGAAAACACCGTAAAAAACACTTGATAAATTTTTCTTATTTGGTATTGTTTTTATACACAGCGTCAGGACAAGGCAGATCAAGGCGCGACGAGGGTGAGACGTAGTTTTTACGCTACGTCGCAGCGACGAGCCGAGGAGCCGGGGCACCCACACGAAGTGTGGGTCGGGTATGCACAGTTATGACGCTCTGCATAAAAATATATCAGGAGATCAACTTGGATAACCCTAATAATATCGTAAGTGAAGTCATAAATAGTTTTACAAGCCGCCTTTCTCATGACGAGGCATTAAGCCTTGCTGTCCAGAGGCTGATGGATTACTGCAAGTATAATACATGTGCTATTATCACTGTTGACAGAAAGGGGTGTCCGATTATAAGGATTGCAAGGGGTCTCAGCAACGATTACATAAAATCATTTTATGCAGGGTGCGATACAGACATAATGAACGATATCATGAAGACAGGCAAAGAGGTTTTAATAACAAAATCGCATCCCATGTTCAACAAAAGCGGTTACAGGTTTGAGCATGACTATAAAGTCCTTTTTGCTGTGCCGCTCTCAATCCACGGCAAGACAATCGGCATAATGTATATGGATACGAACAGCGATGCACTCTTTTCAAAAGAGGAGATGAAGATATTTACCGACATAGCAAACCTCTGCACCCTTATTATTGACAATAAAGTGAATCTGGAGGAACTCCATATACTGGACAATATGACAGGCACATACACCTACAATTATTTTTATGAGGAACTCCGCAAGGAAATGAAGAGGGCATCAAGGTCTAATCGGCCTCTTGCCATCCTGATTGCATCAATCGGGCATATAAAAGAGTATAATTCTGTTTACGGACATCTTGCCGGTGATGCGGCGATAAAGGCAATCTCAGAGATTGTCAGGTCAAGTTTGAGAGATACGGATACTGCAAGCCGTTATGCTGCAAGGTTCGCAGTCCTTTTCCCTGACACGGGTTCTGATGGTGCGAAAAAGGTCGCTGAAAGGATATGCAGCGACCTGAATGAGTCATCTGTATTTAAAGATAAGCAGCCCTCGCTTACTCTGCGGATAGGCATTGCATCATTCCCGGAAAACGGCGAGGACGAGGATACACTTGTGAGCACTGCAGAAAAGAACCTCTTTGAGTCAAAGAGGAAAGGCGGAACCAGTATAACAGCATAACATCTACCCCAATACTAAAACTATTCTTATCGGGTCTTATCATCAACAACCTTTTTCAATTCCATTTCTATATCATTTCTTCCTGCAAAACCCATAAAGATATGTCTGACTATACCTTTTTTATCTATTATAAAAAGCCACGGCTCTCCTATCACACCATATATTTCGCCTAATTTCACAGCCTCATCTTCAGGCCCCCAGAATTTGGATGCCCGATGGGTCTTTAATATGGCAGCTACATCTTTGCTGTACTGGGGTAGCAGATTTCTTATATTGCCCCATACCTTCTCGCAGTAGATACAGTGGTCTATATTGCCGAACATAAGGAGTATCACCTTTCCTTGTTCATGCGCCTTTTTAAGGTCAGCGGTTTCTAAAGGCGCTTTATCACCAACCTCTACCCTTGGTTTACCCTCGGGCATCCCCCTTAAACCTGCGTAGGAATGGAAAGGAAATAATATTAAAATAAGTATTACTAACAAATACCTCCTCATGGTCTATCTCCTTTTTTAGATATACTCAGTATAATTATTGGGACATCTGCTACACCCTGCCCCACATGAGATTCATGGGCATTATGAGATGAGTCTTGGGTTGGTTCTTCCTTTGACAGCCCCTCTCTAAAACCCTGTGGTATGGTAATACTATGATAGAATAAGAATTTACCAGTTCTCTTTGCAGTTACAACCATGTCATACCTTTTACCCGGAAAAATAGTTAATATTCGTTCCTTCTTATGTTTAGGAACAGGATAGCCATCCTCATGTGTAATGATAAACCCATCAGGATACCTGACCTTGTGCGGGAGATGCCCGATATTGGCAAGTCTTATTTTAATCTTTTCACCTGCCATTGCCTGAATCATAATCGGGTTATCCCCTTTAACAACCCTGTCATTTATGGTTGTAATATCATTGTCCATTATTGACATGGGATGCCCTGCCTCATGGTGT
>MGPS01000010.1:33956-44125 GCA_001797495.1 Deltaproteobacteria bacterium GWC2_42_11 | reverse complement strand
ACCTCACCGTGCTTTTTAGCAACCCCGTTTATATACTTACTCAGGTTCAAAGCAAGGAGTGTCATATTCAGGTTGTCCTTGCCCGCAAGTTCCTTTAACACAGAAAAAGGGATTGCCTCGCCCATCACCTCTTTGACCATATCGTAAGGAAACTTATCATGCCCTGCCTCTATGGGCGTGTGGGTTGTAAAAACGCATAAATCCTTCACCTTTTCCGTGTCCCATATAAATCTTTCATCCCATACTGTTTCAATATCCTTTTTGTGCTCCAGAAGAAGTTCAAGCGTCAAAAATGAGGCGTGCCCCTCATTCATGTGATATTTTTTGATTTGAAAACCAAGCGCATTCAATATCCTCACGCCGCCGATGCCGAGAATAATCTCCTGTTTTAATCTATACCTATTATCCCCGCCGTAAAGATATGCTGTTATGTCCCTGTCATTTTGAGTATTTTCAGGCAAATCCGTGTCAAGAAAAAACACAGGAACCTTGCCGCCTGTCAGACTCTCTACAACATAAAGCCATGCCTGCACATAGACATCCCTGCCCTCTATCTGCACCTTAACCTTTTCAGACAGCAAGGTCATAAATCTGGACGGCTCCCATGAAACAGGCGACTCTGTCTGTTTTCCGTTTTCATCTATATCCTGATTAAAAAATCCCTTTCTGCTTAAAAGCGTTACTGCGACAAACGGGAGTTTTAAATCAGCAGCAGACCTTATTGTATCGCCTGCCAGAACACCGAGACCGCCGCTGTATGTAGGCATATCGTTCAGTACCCCTATCTCCATTGAAAAATATGCTATCTTCGGCTCTTTTAAAAACTCATGGAACTGCACCATATTCTCACCTCGTTGCGTTCGTATTTTGGCTGCATGCAATCTTACTAAAAACATATCTGACGGTCAAGGCATAAACAGTATTGCCATTGCCGTATCTTTATTGTAACATTACCAAATGCCAATGATTTTATACACATATATAATGCGGGAAATCAGCGGCACCCTTATATTGAGCTGCGGGATACTCTCTATAACGCTCCTCCTCAGCAAATCAATAAAGATGGCAAGTCTTGTTATAAACCACGGTGTCGGGCTGACAGTTATCCTGAAATTCCTGTTCCTTTTAATGCCTTCATTCCTGATATACACAATCCCAATCTCATTCCTTCTGGCAACTCTGATTACATTCAACAAACTATCAGGTGATAATGAGGTTACAGCGATGAGGGCGTCAGGTATATCACTTTACAGCATGTCAGCGCCTGCATTAGTTATAGCAATAATCTCATTTTTATTAACAACATACCTCACCCTTTTTGCATTCCCATGGGCTAACCTTTCTGCTAAAAAACTCATGTATGATGCGGCAAGGGCAAAGGTAAGCGCAGGCATAACAGAAGGGACTTTCAACGATACCTTTGAAGGGGTTGTTCTCTATATAAACCACATTGAACCTGCCGGTGATAACATACGCGGAGTGGTAGTATCACAAGAGAAAAACGACGGGACATCCGATGTAATAGTCTCAAACAACGGACTTCTTATATCAGACCCTGATACATTGTCTGTAACACTGCGCCTTAAGAACGGGACACTCCACAGGACAGGCAAGAGGGCAGACAAATACACACATATGACATTTAACACATATGATATACACTTATGGTTAAAAGAAACTGACATGAAAAATCAGGAGGCACAGAAGTCTAACAGGGAATTAACAATAGGAGAACTTCGCAGAAAGATAGATTCAATTAAACAAGAGGGGAAAAACCCCTCACCTTATATTATTGACATGCACAAGAGGTTCGTCCTTCCGTCGTCTGTCTTTGTGTTCGGGCTTATAGGGATTCCACTTGCCATACAGCATGTAAGGACAAGCAGATACAGAGGGTTTATAATAGCATTGGCTGTTATGCTGATATATTACATAATGTCAACGGCATTCGAGGCTTTTGGTGAGGACGGAGGTATTAATCCGCTCATTGCAGTATGGGGCTCCAATATAATCATGGGAACTGCAGGGCTGTATAGATTTTATAAGGCAGACAGGGAGTAGGGAGTAAGTGAACAGTAGGCAGTAAACTAAAAACTGCTTTTGGCAATTATGTATCATGGTATGAAGATAATAAGCAGGCACATATTGAAAGAGTTTGTCTTTATATTCTTCCTCTGCATAACAGCGCTGATATCGCTCTACCTCATAATAGACCTCTTTGAAAAAATCGGCAGCCTTATGGAAAACCATGCGACCATGTCAGAGGGGCTTAAGTTTTTCCTGTACAAAATACCATCCATCATGTACCAGACAGTCCCTGTTGCAGTCATCCTCGCAACACTTCTTTCGCTCGGGATATTCTCTAAAAATGTTGAGATTACTGCAATGAAGGCAGGCGGTATAAGCATAATAAGGATAGTTGCACCGATAATAATATCTGCTGTGATAATAAGTTTTATATCGTTTATTATAAACGAATATATCGCACCGCCTGCAAAAAAGCAGGTAAATATAATCAAAAAATACCGCATAGACAAAAAGGGCGAGATGGGGTTATTTAAACAGAACAGGATATGGTACAGAGGAAAAAACAACCTGTACAGCATCCGTTATCTTGACCTTCAAAATGGCATAATGCATGGTATCACAGTTTATGAGGTTGACAATAATTTTAATCTCGTCTCAAGGGCAGATGTGGAAGAGGCAAGATGGGCAGAAGGGAAATGGCAGGTTAGAACAGGTATAAAACGGGAATTCAAGAACGGGGTAATAAACACTTCAGTTTTAAAGAACGGGATACTCCCGATAAACGAGACGCCCGATGAACTCCAGATTACAGAAAAACTCTCTGACGAAATGACCTTTTCTGAACTCAGGGATTACATAGCAAAACTAACAGAGGACGGCTATGATGCCACAAGGTATATGGTTGACCTGCATGGCAAGATAGCGTTCCCTTTTGTTAATATAATAATGGCAATAATCGGGATACCGTTTGCATTAAGGTCAGGGAGACACAGCGGTATTGCTATGGGCATAGGATTAAGTGTTATAATCGGTTTCAGTTACTGGATTGTCCATGCCATAACAGTATCCCTGGGATACAGCGGGATATTCCCGCCAATTATTTCAGCATGGTCAGCAAACTTCATGTTCGGGATAGCAGGGGTGTTAATGTTTATGAATGTCAGACAGTAATGCGGATTGTAATCCGCAATTTGCAATTGACACCAAATCATCTCCCTGTTATCTTTACTTCTATGAATAATATACCGATAATATCGTTTGTTGGGAAGTCAGGCAGCGGCAAGACAACACTTCTTGAAAATGTAATAAAGCACCTCTCGCAGAAAGGCTGCAGGATTGGTGTAATAAAACACGATGCCCACGGCTTTGAAATAGACCATAAAGGCAAAGACAGTTGGAGGCACAAACAGGCAGGTGCAAAGGTAGTCATACTCTCCTCTCCGCAAAAGGTCGCTGTTGTAAGGGATGTAAGTAATGAAATGTCTGTTGAATCCCTGAGGTTCAATTATCTCAATGACGGTCTGGATATAGTCATAACAGAAGGTTACAAACAGGCAAAAAACCCTAAGATAGAGGTGATAAGAAAGGGACACTCATCAAAGCCGGTATGCAAGGAGGACGGATACCTGATTGCATATGCCACTGATATAAAACTAAAGACCCCCCTCCCCTGCCTTAATATAAACAATCCAAAGGCTGTTGCCAACTTCATAGAAAAGAATTTTCTAAAGAAAAAGACAGGTCAGAATATCACTCTTATGGTAAACGGCAGATACATCACACTTAAACCGTTTATTGCAGGTCTCCTGACAACTGGCATAAACGGCATGATAACTACATTAAAGGATTGCAATACAGCAAAAGAAATAGATATACGGATAAAGATATGACAGGGATAATACTTGCAGGTGGAAAAAGTTCCAGAATGGGCTTTAACAAGGCATTTATTGAGGTTAACGGTGTGCGGATTATTGAGAGAACTGTAAACCTGTTTAAAGAGATATTCAATGAGGTGATGATTATTACAAATACTCCGCTGGAATACGAGGAATTTGATGTAAGGACAGCGACTGATTTAATCCGCGGGGCAGGTGCGCTCGGTGGTATTTATACAGGCATCTTCCATGCCGCCTCCAGCCGTGTCTTTGCTGCAGCATGTGATATGCCATTTTTGGATAAAGATACTATAACAAAGATGCTTAATATGCTTATGGAAGGTAATGGCATTGTCCCTTTTGTTGACAGCAGGCTGCATCCCCTGCATGCGATATATTCCAGAAACTGTCTTAAACATATGGAGAATGCAATCAAAAGCGGCGACCTCCGCATAACAAACCTCATAAAAAAATTACATATAAAAACAGTTGAAGATATCTTTGCCGCAGAACCTGCCTCCCTCTCCATCCGTAATATAAACACAATACAGGAACTGAATGCCTTAGGGGTTACTATCCCTGCATGAAAAAGAGAAATAACTTAACGAAACTCATAAGGATTATGGAGATATTGAGGGAACCGGACGGCTGTCCATGGGACAGGGAACAGACCCTTAAAAGCCTTGTGCCATTTGTAATTGAAGAGGCATATGAGGTTATAGAGGCTATTGATGCGAGATCATATACCATGCTTGAAGAGGAACTTGGAGACTTGTTACACCAGATTATATTTATCTGCCAACTCGCTAAAGAAAAAGGGAGATTTGACATGCTGGATGTTGTAGATTCTGCAATAAAGAAGATGATAAGAAGACACGTCCATGTATTTGGCAAAGAAAAGGCTGATAATGCAGGAGAGGCGATTAAGCACTGGACAAGGATAAAGATGCACGAGAAGAAAAAGAGGAAAAAAGGTTATCTCTCAGATATCCCCCCTCATCTCCCTGCACTCTTAAGGGCACACAAGGTTAGTGAAAAGGCTGCAAGGGTTGGTTTTGACTGGCAGGATATAAACAATGTCTTTGAAAAAATGGAAGAAGAGGTTAAGGAATTCAAGTCTGCTGTTAACAGCAGGGATATTCAGGAGATAGAAGAAGAATTGGGCGACATCCTTTTTACTATTGTAAACATTGGGAGGTTTATCGAGGTAAACCCTGAAGACGCACTCAGGAAAACAGTTGGCAAGTTCATAGCAAGGTTTCATTTCATTGAAAAAAGCCTGAAGAAGGAAGGTAAAGACCTGAATACTGCTACTCTGGAAGAGATGGAAAAACTATGGAATAACATCAAAAAGAAGGAATCACAAAAATCCAAATAATTTCAGAATGTTAGATATATTTTACCAAGCAACTGTGGATAACCTGTTATTAAATGTGTTAAAAAGGATTTTGAGCACACAAAATACAACAAAGGACAACTAATTGCACATTTTTTAATCAATATAATATCAATGATATCCTATACTTAAGCAATTTTTATGAAATTGGTATCTTCTATAACCGCCTTACAATATTTTCAAATTTTTTACCCCTTAACGAGCATTGATTTTACTTGTTTTAAAGCACCCCATTTCTGTAATGCATTGCATCCAGAGAGGTTGCAAGACCCACTCCTTTTAAACATAAAAAATTTAAGTGCCTGTCAAGCCCTTTGCCTGTAAACCCTTTCTTTAATTATGTTCGCAAGGAATAGCAGTTCAGGACTCCTTAAAATATAAACACCTGCAAGGTATGTCAAAATCCCGATGATAACAGCAAAACAAAGGAATATAGATTTCCACAGGGAAAACCCTCCAGCTGTCCACTCTGTCAGGAGCGAAATATTGTAAACAATCATACCCATAATGAGTGAAGCAAGTGTAACTTTTGCAACTGATGATAATATTTCTTTTGCATCCACCCCCCCAACTCGTTTTCTTAATACTATAAACAGGAGCGCAAAATTTAACACAGATGCAAGTGTGGTTGCGAGTGCAAGCCCTCCGTGCAATAATGGTCCCATTAGTATAAGGCTCATGACAACATTAAAGATAAGAGATGCAGCAGCAATCATTACAGGTGTAACTGTGTCTTTTAGTGCATAAAAGGCAGATGCAGCAATCCTCGCACCTGAAAATGAGGCTAGTCCCAGCGCATAGAAATAAAGCGCAAATACAGTGCCGTCAGCATCTGTCCCGGTAAACTCTCCCCTCTGAAAAAGGACACTGACTATCGGTGTGCCAAGGGAAATAAGTCCGACTGTTGCAGGTATTGATATAAACATTACAAGTCTTATTGCAAATGACAGTGATTCCCCGAACTTAATACGGTCATCCCTGGCTGCATACTCAGACAGAGAAGGCAGGACCGCAGTAGCGACCGCTATACCGAATATACCGAGAGGCAGTTCCATTATCCTGTCAGCGTAATAGAGATAAGAAACACTCCCCTCAGGAAGTTGTGATGCGAACCTCGTTGTTATAAATACCCCTATCTGATACACAGCAACACCGAGCGCAGATGGCAGCATCAGCAGCACCACCTTTTTTATCGCCTTGTTTGAGAAGTCAAAACTTAAACGCGGCAGCATACCAAATCTCTTCAGATAAGGTAACTGATATGCAAACTGCAGGAACCCTCCGATGACAACACCGATCGCCAGCGCATAAACAGGTTGATTCATATAATTTGTAAGAATCAGGGCGCAAAATATGATGGATACATTAAACCATACCGGTGAAAACGCTGGTGCAGTAAAGTGCTTTAATGAATTAAGCACACCCATTGAGAGTGCGACAAGGCTTATAAAAAAGAGGAAAGGAAACATCCACTGTGCAAGTGAGATGGTCAGTGCTGATTTATCAGGCATGTCCGTAAAACCGGGGGAAATCAGAGATACAATATGCCGTGAAAAGATTACCCCTGCAATAGTAAGGATAATCAGCACGATTGAAAGAAATGTAAATGCAGATGATACGAGTTTTCTTGCATCTTCCCTTGAACCCTTTGCAAGTTCATCTGTAAATACAGGTATAAATGCAACAGTCAGCGCACCTTCACCCACGAGTCTTCTAAGGAGGTTCGGGATCCTGTATGCCACAAAAAATGCATCTGCCTCCCGCCCTGCACCAAATGCATATGCGATAACAGCATCCCTTACAAAACCCAATATCCTGCTTACGAGTGTCGCAGAGCCGACAATAGATGCAGCCTTTATAATCTTCTTTTCTTCAGTCATATCATATGCCCCGAAAATATCTTTTTGCTGTTGCTGCCTGCCCCGCCTGCAAACCCGTATCCTCTAAAAACCTCCCACTCAAACGGTTTGCCAGCAGGACAGGCAGCAACAAGATTTTCATGCCCCTTTGTGAGCCAAAGACTCATGTGGGTTTCACCAAAAAACATTGCTTTTTTAACATAATTTTCAGTATTATACAAAAGAGTTTTCCTGAAGGAGGTTTTGTGAAATTCGGTATCATAGTTTTTCCGGGCTCAAACTGCGATCATGACTGTTATCATGTAGTAAAGGATGTTTTTGAACAGGACACTGAATATATCTGGCATAAGGAAACTGACATTAAAAGATTTGACTGCCTTATACTCCCGGGGGGGTTTTCTTACGGCGATTATTTAAGGACAGGTTCTATTGCAAGGTTTTCACCTGTAATGGGTGAGGTTATCAAGTTTGCAAAAAATGGCGGTATTGTTATAGGTATATGCAACGGATTCCAGATACTGACAGAGGCAGGGCTCCTGCCGGGTGTTCTGATGAGGAATAAGACACTGAAGTTTATATGCAAAAATGTATATCTGAAAGTGGAAAACAATCAGACAAGGTTTACAAAAATGTATAAAAAAGGACAGGTTCTTAAAATCCCTATTGCCCATGCTGACGGCAATTATTTTGCAGACACTGATACAATCAAAAGGCTTGAGGATAACAATCAAATAACCTTCAGATATTGTGCGAAAGATGGCGGGATAAATGATGTTTCAAATCCTAACGGCTCCCTCCATAATATTGCCGGCATTATAAATGAAAAAGGCAATGTGCTTGGCATGATGCCCCATCCTGAAAGGCTCTGCGAGTCAATACTAGGCGGTGACGACGGAAAAGGTGTGTTTGAGTCTATTTTGTTTTAATCTTTCTCTGCAGGTCTTGTAGCAACAGCAAGTTTTGTAATCCCTGCCCTTTTTGCAAAATCCATGATCCTTACAACCTTGCCGTAAAGTGCATCTTCATCACCCTGTATGATAACAGAAACATCAGGGCTGTCCTTGCGAATCCCCTTGAATTCTTCAAGGAGCGCATCAAGGGTTGTCCTTTTCTGCTCAAGGAATATACTCCCGTCCCTTGTAACAACCACAATGACTTCTTTTTTATCATGTTTTATAACATCTGCCTTTGCAGGAGGGAGTTTAACCTGTATTCCGGGTGTTATCCCAAAATTGAATGAGAGGGCAAAGAATATGAGGAGGTTAAACACCGTGTCAATAACGGGTGTCATATCAAGCCCTATCTCCTGTTTTTTTGGTCTCTCAAAATGCATATATCAGTCCTTCTTGATGAGTTCCAATATGTTAATGGAATATTCTTCCATTGCAAGCATAAGGACATTTATCTTGCTGTAAAGGTATTTGTAGAATATTATTGTTGGTATCGCAACTGTAAGTCCGTATGCTGTGGTATTCAGCGCCTCTGATATGCCGCCTGCAAGGGTTGTCGGGTTTACAACAGTCTGCTGGGATATGACCGAAAATATCTTTATCATGCCTGATATTGTCCCGAGGAGCCCCAGAAGGGTGCTGATGCTTGCAATGGTTGAAAGTGCCTCAACATTTTTAAACAGACGCACAGCCTCTTTTTTGCCTGCATCTTCCATCATTGCCTTTAATGTCTCTCTGCCTCTGGAACGGTTTTTTATCCCTATATAGATTATGCGGGATATAGGCGAGGCCTGATTTTCACAAAAACCCATTGCCTCACCTGTCTTGCCGTCATTCAAAAATATCTCTATCTTATTTGTAAAACCATCGGGTATTATTTTCTTCCTCCGTGTATTCCATAGCCTCTCCATGAATATGGCAAGAGATATGACAGAGCATATGGCTATCGGATACATGAATATCCCGCCCTTTGTGAAAAAATCCACCATGTTAAAAGAATACATTAATTTCCCCTCCTGAAAATTTATTATCCAAAAATACTCAAACAATATCCGGAGACGGTTTGCCTATTGCATAGCCCTGGGCATAATCAACACCGTATTGTTTAAGGAGTTCAATTACTTCCTCTTTTTCCACAAACTCTGCTACTGTCTTAATACCCATAGGTCTTGCAACATCTGTTATTGCCTTTACAAATATCTGGTCGTTTGTGTTTTCATGAAGCCTCTTTATAAAAAAACCATCTATTTTGATATAGTCAACATGCATCTCCCTTAAGTAAACAAACGAGGTAAAACCGACACCGAAATCATCCAGAGAAAATTTACACCCAATAGATTTTAACGAGTTTATGAATTTAACTGCCCTATCCATGTCATGGACCGCTGCTGTTTCTGTTATCTCAAATATAAGACGGCTTGGGTCTGCGCCTGTTTCTAAAATACGGGATTTCAAAAATAAAAGGAGTTCTTCGTCGCCAAGTTCCTTGCCTGAAAGATTCATCCCAAATGATATATCCCTGCCTTTACTCCTCATCTCTGCCTGAAGTTTTATAACCTTTTCTGTAATAATCCTGTCAATTGTCCCTATCAGACCAAACCTTTCAGCAGTATCTATAAATACATTAGGAGAGAGTATCCCACCGTCTTCATCAATCATCCTTGCAAGGGCTTCATAATGGCGCACCATGCCGTCTTTAAGACACAATATGGGCTGGAACCACGGCACAAACCGTCCATCCCTTATGGCATTTTGTATCTTTATCTTTTCATTAAGTTTTGAGTGTATATTTTCAAGATATTTATCTTCAGGCAGGTAAAGACGGCATCTGTTACGCCCTGATTCCTGTGCATGAAAAAGGGCAGCATCTGCCTTTGTAAACAGTTCTTTGGTAGTTGTGCCGTGTTCAGGAAAGGAAACAATACCTATACTCACAGTAATCTGTACTGGCAAATTTGTCAACCTTAGCACCTCTGCCTCTTTTCTGATGAGTTCTGCTGCATCTATTCCATCCTTTGCACTTAAATAAGGCAGGAATACAGCAAATTCGTCTCCTCCCAGT
>MGPS01000010.1:1399-33936 GCA_001797495.1 Deltaproteobacteria bacterium GWC2_42_11 | reverse complement strand
AGATGATATGCGGGACCTGTTTTTTTGAAGGAGTCCTGCCATACGGCGTATGAGTTCATCTCCGATGACATGGCCATAACTGTCATTGACGAGTTTTAATCCGTCAATATCAACCAGCAGGAGAATGCCCTGTTTATCCGTGTTGCAGTATATCCATTCGCTTAAAACATGCATAAACCGCGACCTGTTAAGTAAATTAGTCAGGTCATCGTATGATTCAAGGTGCTCTACCACCTTTTTTGCATTCACCTTTTCAGTAATATCTTCCTGAACAGTAAAGAAATGCGTAATCTTTCCGTTCTTGTCCATTATAGGGGATATAACGCTGTTACTCCAGTATGGAGCACCATTTTTCTTCTTATTTTTAAATATCCCCCGCCATGTTTTCCCTGATAAAATAGTATCCCACAATATCTTATATTCTTCCATGGTGGTCTCTCCTGACGCCAGGATACAGGGAGTTTTCCCTATCACCTCTTCTTTTGACCAGCCTGTAACCTGCTCAAACATGGGGTTTATATATCCTATATTTCCATTTGTGTCAGTAATAAATATTACATTTGCACTCTGCTCTACAACAGATGAAAGTTTTTTAAGTTCAAACTCAAGCCTTGCATGGTCAGTAATATCCTGGACTGTTCCGCTCATTCTGACAGATTTGCCGTTATCATCAAATATTACCTCTGCATGTTCATGGACTGTACGCTCTGCACCATCAGGGAGAATTATACGGTGGTCAATAGCATACGGCTTTCTTTCATATAATGCCTCATCAACAGATTTTTTTACAAAGTCCCTGTCATCCTGATGCACAGAATTTAAAAAAGCCTCGTATGTCGCGCCAAATTCATGCCTGTCAATGCCAAATATGCGGTATATCTCATCAGACCAGTAAAGTTCATTTTTCACAATATCCCAGTCCCAGTTGCCCACGCATGCAATCCGCTGTGAATTCGCAAGACTTGCCTCGCTCTTTATCAGCCTTTCCATAGAATGACGGAAAGAATTTGATATATAGTAGGTAGCAATATAGAGTATTGAACCAGATGCAAAAATAAAAAATATACCCTTATAAGTCTGCATCCGATTTAGTGTTTCAGGGTCTTTACCAAATTCAAGTAATATGCGGTCTGAAAATATAATCCAGAAAATCCCTGCCAAAAGATATATTGCAGTAATCTTGAAAGGCTTAAGCCAGAGGTTATTATTTTTATACCCTTTTAAATCGTTCATATATAATATTTGGGTTAGAATTTGTTGTCAGATTATATGCTGTAAGGAGGCGTTTTACAATCTTTTTATTCTTGATAATGGACAGATTGAACTATAAATCATTGCCTCTGATTTTTTCCCTTTATTAGGATCATTCTCGGGTCTGGACTTCCATCTCTGGTGAACCCAGAACCACTGGTCAGGATATTTCCTTATCATATCTTCTATCACCTTTGTAAACCTTGCAGTATTTACCAGTATGTCAGCCCTTTTGTCATCTGTGATTTGAACAGGTATCTCTTTGCCAAAGATAAGTTCATGGGTTTTGTAATCTTTCCTTATTATAAATGCAGGGATAACCGGCGACTGACTTCCAATGGCAAGGAGTGCAAGTCCTTTGTTTGTTGCAGCGAGTTTCCCGAAAAAGTCAGCAAATACTCCCTCTACCCATGTGACATTCTGGTCAAGAAGCACGCCTACAGACTCACCTTTTTTTAATACATTCAGTATTGAACGCATCTGTGAATTTTTATCCATCATTTTATTTCCGCATCTTGTTCTCACATATTTAACAAATCTTTCAAAGATAGGATTATCAGGTTCTCTTACAACTACATTCAAAGGATAACCTTTCAAAGCATGTGCAGCTGCCATTAGTTCCCAGTTGCCGAAGTGCGCTGTTAAAAACAGCACGCCTTTATTTTTTTTGCGGGCATTTAAAAAATTATCAAAGCCCCTAATGGTTACATATTTATCAATATTTTCTGAATTCAACTGCGGGATACGGCAGAACTCTATGAGGTTCATTCCAAGGTTTTCAAATACCTTTTTTGCAATGCTGTATATTTCAGTCTTATCCTTTCCCCTGCTGAATGCAGTATTAAGATTTTTTAAGGCAATGTCTCTGTGTTTTTTATCAATGCAGAATGCAAGTCTGCCGAGAAACCTTCCGAATACTAACGGGAGATAACTTATAATGCAGCTTATGAATTTTAAGAACCAGAATGAAACAGCATTTTTAACCTTCATATAATCCATCTCAAAAACTCCTGCTCATTATGAACCTTAACCTCTATCTCAAGTTTATATACTGCCATATTTTCAGCAAGGATGTTCTTTATCTTTACCGCATCCTTTTCTGTTGTAATAACATAATCAGCATCAGTTGCAGATTTCATTATCCTGTCAATATCTCTGCTTAGATATTGATAGTGGTCAGAAAAAACAATATAATGTTTTATCAAAGCGCCTAGTTGCTCAAGTGTTTTAGAAAACGAAACAGGGTTTGCTATCCCTGCAAATGCAACAATATTTTTATTTTTCAGCCTGTGCGGCTCAATACTTGTACCATCTGTAATATTCACAAGTTTATGCGGTATATATTCAAAAAATCCGACTGGTGCATTTATGCCATTTTCCCTTATTTTATTAACTATCTCCATGTCATTGCCTTTAATAAAGATAATATGAGCCCGCTTAATACTGCCAACAGGCTCACGCAATATACCCATCGGCAGGAGGTATCCATTGCCAAAGCCTCTTATTGAATCAACAAGCACGATGTCTATGTCCCGCTTGAGCCTGATGTGCTGAAAACCATCGTCAAGGAGTATAACATCGGGTTTATATTTTTCTATTGCAAAAAGCCCTGCTGAATATCTGTCCCTGCTGATTATCACAGGAACACCATTCAGACTACTCGCAATAAGAAAAGGCTCATCACCTGCCTCATCAGCCGTCATAAATATGTTACACCCGTCAGACACTACATTAATGCCCTTTGATTTACCTTTGTATCCCCTGCTTAGGACAACAACCTTTTTGTCCATTGCTGTTAACACACGGCAGAGGTATATTGTCATGGGTGTCTTGCCGCTTCCGCCTACTGTTATATTGCCTATGGATATAACCATGCACGGAAGTTTATTTGTTTTGAGGATATTTGAATGATAGAGAAATGACCTGAGCCTGATGCCTATATAATACAGAATTGATATAAGATACAATGGGAAGAGAATGACATTCTTAAAATATTCAGACATTTTATTATGATTTCATGCTAACATGCTATTTTTGTTAAGGAATTTCTCTATTATTGCCAGACACTTTTTTGTTACACCCCTGTTTTCCTCTATTACCCTATATCCTGCCTCCCCCCTCTCCTTTGCAAGTCTCCTATCCAGAAATATTTTCCTTAATACCCCCTCAAGTTCGCTGCTGTCCCTTACCATTATACCACCTTCGCTCTTTATAAGAATATCTGCAATTTCACGGTAGTCCTGAATGAATTGTCCAAAGATTACAGGTTTTTTGTGAAGGACTGGTTCTAGAAGATTGTGTCCGCCGATATTAACGAGACTGCCGCCAACAAATGCGGCAGTTGCCAGTCCAAACATCTTTCCGAGTTCACCCATTGTATCAAGAAGTATGACATCAAAGGAGTGATGAGTGATGAGTGATGAGTGATGAGTATCGGATTTCTTTAAAAAAGAGAAGCCTTTGCTTTTTATTAAATTCTCAATTTCTTCAAATCTATCAGGGTGTCTTGGTGCAATCAAGAGTTTGAGTCCCGGTAATTCACGCTTCAACCTGCTAAAAACATGCAGTATTATCTCCTCTTCTCCGTCATGTGTACTCCCTGCAACAAACACAATATCTGAATCCCTTATCCCAAGTGCCTGCATTATCTCCTCTCTTTCAGGAGAAGTCCACACAGGTATTTCCATATCAAACTTTAAATTACCTGTAACACACACCCTTTCTGCAGGGACACCGAGTACAACAGCCCTGTGCCTGTCCCTCTCTGTCTGGGCACAAAAAAATGCTACATTTTGAAAAACACATTTAAAAAAGAATGAAAAAAAGAGGTACCTCCTGAACGAACGGTCAGATATTTTCCCGTTCACTACAACCACAGGCACACCTTTTGCCTTCAGGACATTCAGAATATTGGGCCATATCTCTTTTTCAGCGACAATAAATATATCCGGCGACACTCTTTGCACAACCCTTTTAACAACCCATAAGAGGTCAAGCGGGAAATAGATAACCGATGTAACATATGACAGCAGGTTCTCATTGGCAATGATGTTTCCTGTAAGTGTCATCGTAGAAAATACTATATCTGCATCAGGATGTTTCTTTTTAAGCAACCTTACCAGTTGTATAACCGCCTTTGTCTCACCTACTGACACTGCATGAAGCCATACCCTCTTTTTGCCTGTCTTTCTCAGTTTATCAGAATCTATAAAACCAAACTTCTCGAATAACCCTTTCCTGTATTTTCCGGCAAAAATTATTTTGAAAAGGAAATATGGCAGGAGGATAATAAAAGACAGGTTTACTAAGATATTATATAAATAGAATATCATGGAGAGATATTATTGAACCCAGTAATTATCTGCCCTTTCGTTTATATCAGTCAATATCTTCTCAAGGCAGAGCCTTTTATCTTCAAGTTCTTCAGGGGTTAAATCAGGAGATACTGCTATCGGGTCACCGCATATAAAGACCCCATTTGAAAAAGGATATGGTATTATAAAGGCATCCCAACTCTTCAAGGTTTTTTTTTTGATGCAGAAAAAGCAACAGGTACTATAGGGAGTCCTGTAGCCTTTGCAATATTGATTATCCCGCTCTGCACCTTGCACCTCGGACCCTTTGGTCCATCAGGTGTTATGGCAAGGTCTCTACCGCTTTTTGCTGCCTTAAGGAGTCCTTTTACACCGGATAGCCATCCCCTGGTAGATGACCCCCTTACAGACTCTATATTGAACCTCTTTACAGTCCTGCTTATAAGTTCACCATCCCTGTGCTGACTTACAAGTACAGTAATTCCATAACCTCTATACATAAGGGGCATCATTGAAAGCCTGCCGTGCCAGAATGCCAGGATACACTTCTTTCCCTCCTGCCAGTCTTTCCATATGCTCACAAAGTTTATATATGAAATCCTCATGGTCTTTTCCAGAAGTTTTATAAAAAGATAGCCGATGTACGGGACAACGAGCAGCAAAACCCTGTTTAAAAAATCTTTCACCTTAGACCTCCCCGTGAATTCCGCTGAACTGCATTGCATATATGCGGGAATATTCTCCGTTTAATCTCAAAAGTTCTTCGTGTCTTCCATCTTCTTTCACCATACCGCCCGCTATAACGATTATCCTGTCCGCATCCCTTATAGTGGAGAGCCTGTGGGCAATGACAAATGTTGTCCTGCCGTGCATAAGATTGTTGAGGCATTTCTGCACCTCTATCTCAGACTCTGTATCAAGGGAGGATGTTGCCTCGTCCAGTATAAGAATAGGTGCATTCTTCAGTATCGCCCTCGCAATAGAAAGTCTCTGCCTTTCGCCGCCTGAAAGCCTTACACCCCCTTCACCAATAAGTGTATCGTAACCCTGCGGCATCTTTTCTATAAAATTATGAGCATTCGCAGCCTTTGCAGCAGCGACTATCTCCTCATCAGTTTTTGTAAAATCGCCATATGCAATATTCCTTTTCACAGTATCATTAAAGAGTATTACATGCTGTGAGACAATGGCAATGTTCTCTCTGAGCGACTTAAGTTTTATATCCCTTATATCAATCCCGTCTATGAGTATCGCTCCGTCCACAACATCATAAAACCTTGGAATAAGGTTTACAAGTGTTGTCTTGCCTCCCCCGCTTGTCCCTACAATTGCAATGACTTCACCTGCCCTTACCTTAAGGTTTACATTTTTCAGAACCCATTTATCGCCATACATAAAAGATGCTTCTTTAAATTCTATGCCGCTTTTTATGCGGTTTAATTCTTTAGCACCATCTCGTTCCCTTACCTCTCCATGCATGTCCAGTATTTCAAAAACCCTTGAGGCAGCAGCAAGCCCCTTTTGTATATTAAGGTTTACACCGTTAAGCGACCTTATCGGCTGATAGAGCATAAGTACCGCCGCAAAGAATGATATGAACCCTTCAGGTGCAAGGTCGCCTGTATTTATCCTGTATGATGCGTACCAGATTGTGGCAGCAAAGCCAATAATGCCGAACATCTCCATCATTGGCACAGAGATTGCTCTCACTTTTATTGATTTCAGTTGAAGTCTGTTTAATCTTTTACTTTCTTTATTAAACCTAATTTCCTCATATGACTCCATGCAGAATGCCTTCACTATCCTTATACCGGATATTGCCTCCTGAAGTAATGCTGTCATTATACCCATTGTTGCCTGTCCCTGGGTGCTTACCTTGCGGAGTTTTCTGCTAAACCGTATCATGGGATATATTGCAAATGGGAAGGCAATAAGTGCAACGACTGCCAGTTTAAAATCCTGTTTAATAACAATGACTGCAAGGACAACTATAGTCAGACTCTCTCTTATTAGTGATGCAAGGGAATCTGTAGCAGTATTTTGTATCTGGTTCACATCGTTTGTAACCCTTGAAATGAGTGTGCCAGTATGGGTCTTTGTAAAGAACGGCACCATAAGGGACAGTATATGCTTGTACAACACTTCCCTGATATCCATTACTACCCTCTGCCCAACATAGCCCATCAAATAGGACTGCCCAAAAAATGAAACGCCTTTTATAACTGCCACTGCAACAATCACGAGAGGTATGGCTGTTGTCATCTTGGTCCTGTCAGTATCCAGTATGCCGAACGGTATAATTTTTATTACTTCACCCCCATCGTTTGTAAAAAGGAACCTTAGTATTGGACCAATAAGATACGCCATTGCGCCTGTTGAAAGTGCAAGGACTGCCATGCATAATATCGCACCTGCAAGATAAAACCAGTATGGCACAACAAATTTTAGAATTTTGAGATAGAGTTTCATGTATCCGTTATTTTAAAGATAACATTCTATAGATTATCTCTGCAGATTTCTTTGATGCACCGCCTTTACCAAGTTTCTCCCGCACCATTTTTAAATCCTCTGTCATCCTATTAGAAATATGAGCATTTTTCAATATATTTAAAACCTCGCCTGCAATCCGCTCCTGGTTTGCATCACCCTGTATCAATTCAGGCACAACCTTTCTGCCTGCGATTATGTTCACCAGACTTATATTGTCAACATTAACAAGTACTTTCCCTATCCAGTAGGTTACCGGAGATACTTTATAGACAACCACCATAGGTGTCTTAAGCAGCGCTGTCTCCAGGGTTGCAGTGCCTGATGCAACGATTGCCGCATCAGATGCTGCTATTACCTCATACATTCTCTTCTCAAATATTTTAACAGGGATTTCTTTATTATTAAAAAAACGCTCAACAGACCTGCGTTCCAGGGTGCCTGCAAGCGGAAGTATAAACATGGCAGAAGGGATTTCTCTCTTTATTATAACAGCAGCATCAAGTATGACAGGCATAAGACGGCTGATTTCGCTCGTCCTGCTGCCAGGGGCAATTGCAACAACCACGTTGTCTTTATCTATGCCCAGGACCTGCCTTGCCTCTATCCTTGAAAGTCCGCACTTAACCTCATCAACAAGCGGATGTCCGACATACTCAACATCCACACCAGCGTCTTTATAAATCTTCTCTTCAAACTGGAATATTACAAGCATCTTATCCACGAGTTTTGCAATTTTTTTAACCCGCCCTTTTCTCCATGCCCAGACCTGCGGGCTTATATAGTAGATTACAGGTATCCCCCTCTTTTTCACCTTTTTTGCAAAACGGAGATTAAAATCAGGATAGTCTATGAGTACAACCAAATCCGGTCTGTCTTTATCAATGGTATCTTTCAGTTTATCAAATGCACTTTTTATGACAGGGAATTTTGATATAACCTCTGTCAAACCTACGACAGCAAGATTTGCTGCATCAAAGACAGATTGAAAGCCGAGCGATGTCATCCTTATGCCGCCGATGCCGTAAGTCTTAACAGAAGGGTCTATCCTAAGAATGGATATTATAAGGTTTGAACCATGAAGGTCGCCTGATGCCTCACCAGCAACTATTAGCAGTTTTTTCTGAACCATTATTAATGTGGAAGGGTTGCGTTAAGGGATTCTTTAATCCTCAGTGCTACCTCCAAAGCCCTCTTTCCATCTTTCCCTGTAACAGGCGGCTCTGTCCTTGCAGCAACTGAATGAATAAATGCCTTTATCTCAGCGAGGAGTGAATCCCCTTTTTCTATATCAAGATTATTCTCGCCTATCTTCGGGAATACCCCTTCAGTATCTGTGGGTTTCTTCAATATCGTTATCTTCTGCTGTATAAAATCAATTGATATGTATCCGTTGTGCTGGAATAACCTCATCTTGCGGAGTTTCTCTCTTGAAATCCTGCTTGCTGTAACATTTGCAACACAGCCGTTGCTGAACTCTATCCTTGCATTCGCTATGTCAACCTCCTTTGATATGACAGGGATACCCACAGAATCTACCCGCCTAATATCTGCTTTTACAAGGTTTAATATAATATCTATATCGTGTATCATTAAATCAAGCACAACACATACATCGGTTCCTCTCATGTCAAATGGTGCAAGTCTGTCAGACTCAATGAACATGGGGTTATCAATTATTCCTGACAGTGCTGTGATTGCAGGATTGAATCTTTCAAGATGACCAACCTGCAGTATCACACCTCTTTTTTCAGCCTCACTTACAAGGTCTGAAGCCTCTTCAATGGTTGTGGTAATCGGTTTTTCTATAAGGCAGTCTATCCCTTTTTCAATAAATGCCTTTGCAACAGGATAATGAATATGAGTCGGGACAACAATACTTACCGCATCAATTTTACCGAACAGATTTTTATAGTTGTAAAACGGTTTTGTGTTGAATCGCAGTGCCGTTTCATCTGCTGCCTTTTTATCAATATCAACGACACCTGTCAGTTCGACCTCCGGGATGTTTGAATATTTTTCAGCATGAAATTTACCGAGATAACCCACACCAACTACTCCAACCTTAATCTTCTCCGGTTTCATCCCCTTCTTCCTTTTTAGACCTCGGTCTCGTAATGCCCCTTTTTGAATTCCTGATAAACTCTATCATGGTATTTACATGTTTTGAGTCTTTGAGTTCTTCTCTAACCTTTTTTAAAGCCTCTTCAAGCATAAGACCGCTTCTGAAGATTATATCATAAGCCTCTTTAATCTCTTTTATTTCATCAACTGAAAAACCATGCCTCTTTAAACCTAACTTGTTCAAACCGTATAGTCTTGCCCTGTTTCCGACTGCCATAACATAAGGCGGGATATCGTGTGTAACCGCTGATGCACCACCTATTATTGAATAACAGCCAATCCTTGCAAACTGATGTATGGCGACAAGTCCGCCTATTATTGAATGGTCGGATATTTCAATGTGCCCAGCAAGGGTTGCTGCGTTTGCAAGTATGACATTGTTTCCTACCTTGCAGTCGTGTGCTATATGGACATAAGCCATCAGAAGATTGTTATTACCTATAATTGTTTTGCCGCCGCCGTGGCTGGTTGCCCTGTTTATTGTGACAAACTCCCTTATTGTATTGTTTTCTCCTATAATAACCTCTGATGCCTCTCCTCCGAATTTTAAATCCTGCGGCGGGGCGCCTATGGATGTAAACTGATATATACTGCATCCTTTGCCAATAGTGGTCCAGCCGTCAATCACCACATGTGGGTATATTTTTACATCGTCCCCTATCCTGACATTCTCTCCGATAACAGAATATGGACCAACCTCAACACACTCCCCTATTTCAGCATTTGGATGTATAATTGCTGTAGGGTGGATAGCAGACTTTAGACTTAAGACCGAAGACTTAAGATTTGTATCTTTTGTCTTGTTTGCCCCCTGTCCCTGCATTTCTAACCCCTCCTCTCCATTATTGTTGCCATAATCTCTGCCTCTGCAGCGAGTTTAGCGTCAACAATCGCCTCACCTTTGAACACCCATATATCACCCCTGTTTTTTACGACATTCAGCAGGAGTTCTACCCTGTCGCCTGGCATTACAGGCTTCCTGAACCGTGCCTTATCTATGCCCATGAAATAGACTACCTTGTTTTCAACATTTGCTGATTTGAATGCGAGTATGCCGCCTACCTGTGCCATTGCCTCAATCAAAAGGACGCCTGGCATTATCGGATGTCCAGGGAAATGTCCCTGGAAAAAGGGTTCATTTATCGTGACATTCTTTATGCCTTTTGCCATCTTCCCTGCCTCAAATTCAACAATTCGGTCAACAAGTAAAAATGGATACCTGTGCGGCAGAATCTTCAATATCTCGTTTATATCTATCATAAGACCTCCCTAGTCTCTTTTCCTTCCAGTTCCTTTATCTTATTTTCCAGTTCCAGTATTTTTTTCCTGAGTTCCGGGAGTTTTGCGAATATGTTAACTGCCTTAAGCCATTCCCTGTGAGGTATTGCAGGCATTCCTGAGAATATACCCTTTGCAGGCAAATCATGTGTAACACCTGACTTTGCACCTATTGTGATATCATTACCAATTTCAATATGTCCTGCCACTCCCACCTGCCCAGCCAGTGTAACCCTATCCCCTATCCTGGTACTCCCTGATATGCCGACCTGTGCAACAATAACCGAATCCTCTCCGATTACTACATTATGTGCAATCTGGACAAGGTTATCTATCTTGGTGCCGCGTTTTATGACTGTCTCGCCAAGTGTTGCCCTGTCTATTGTGACGCATGCACCTATCTCAACATCGTTTTCAATCCTGACAACTCCTGTCTGCGGGATTTTATATAGTTTTACACCCTCCTTTGCAAAACCAAAACCGTCGCTTCCTATGACAGAATTGCAATGAATAATAACCCTGCTGCCTATTCTGCACCTCTCCCTTACAGACACATTGGAATAAATGACTGTGTCATCTCCAACAAAAACATCTCTGCCTATATAGACACCAGGGTACAGGACAACCCCTGAACCTATTCTTGCCCCTTCTTCAATATATACATGGGAATATATTGAAACTGATGCATCTATTACTGTATTTGGATGCACTTCTGCCTTTGGATGTATCCCCTGGTAGAGTGTTGGTTTAGGTGTGAAGTATTCAAGTATCTTTGCAAATGCAAGGTATGGATTCTTTGCACATAGTATATTTCTATCCTTTAATGACTGTAGTATATCAGGAGAGGCAATAACAGCAGATGCCTCTGTTTTATATATCAGACGTGTATATTTTGGATTTGAAATAAATGTTATCTGTCCGCTTACGGCATCTTCTATACCTGCAACCCCTTTTATCAAAACAGAACCATCGCCAATTACATCACCATTAACAAGTTTAGCCAGTTCATTAAGGCTCTTTTCCATGATTACTTCTTTTCTTTATCTTTCTTGTATTGTTTATCGTACCTCTTGACAATCTCTTCTGTCAAATCCGAGTCAGCAGGTCCATATAGAATACCGCTCTCATTCTTTTCAAATACATATGTATATCCCTTCTCCTTTGCCATTGCCTTAACAATCTCTTCAAGTTCCTTTATTATCTCCCTTACAGATTCCTGCTCTTTTTTCCGCAGCACATCCTCTGACTGGACAAAAGACCTCTGGAATTCCTGACTCTTTTTGCTGAACTCTGCTTCCTTTTGCTCCCTTACCTCCTTGCTTAATAATGCCCCCTTCTTTTCAAGTTCCTCTTTTAGTTTCTTGAGTTCCTCCTGCTTTGCATCTATCTCTAACTGCCTCTTCTTTATCTCATTAGCCATCTCTGCCTTTGCATCCTTGCCTGTATTTGAGTCATTCAATGCCTTCTGCAGATTGACATAAGCAATCTTCACTTCTGCAGCAGTCGTATATGATGCAAACACCAATAATAAAACTGCTGCCATAAAAATTATTCCTCTTCTCATATCTAAATCCTCCTAAAATTTTAATTGGTGCTTTTTATACTAAAATGCAGAACCAACACTGAATTCAAACTGACTTGCCTTTTCACCCTCCTTCCTGTCCATGTTATAACCCCACTCAAGCCTCAAGGGTCCTAAAGGTGAAAACCACCTTATACCAATCCCCGCAGAATATCTTAAGTCATTCAGGAAACTGTCATCCCATGCATTTCCTGTGTCAAAGAATATTACCCCCCTAAACTTCTGCTCAGGGAATATCGGGAATACATATTCTATATTAAGCAGCGCTTCACTGTTTCCGCCTATCAACTCATTTGTAACAGGGTCTTTTGGGCTTACAGACCTAGTTGCAAAACCACGCAGGGAGTTTATACCGCCGAGATAGAACCTTTCATATACAGGAGATTCCTTACCGCCGTAACCTTGCAGGAAGCCCACCAAACCCCTTGTTGCCAGTACAGTATCCCAGGACATCGGGAAATATCTTACCCCTTCAAGGACATACTTAACAAAATTGACATCACCGCCAAGACCAGCAAACTCTACTGAAGCATTAACTACAGAACCCTCTGTAGGGAAAAAGAAATCATCCCTTGTATCCCTCCGTACTGCTGCAGTGATACTGCTTATCATATTTTTTCCTTCCTGGTCCTTTATAAGTTGAGATGCATTTGCAGCAACATCAGTAACCTCAACCTGTTCTAATTTATATGTGAGGTACCCCCTTGTATCCCTTTTGTAAAGGGGGAAGCCAAACCTCAGGTCAAAACCATTACTATCCCGCGTAAAGTCAGCATACTCTTTTGTTACCTTAAATATATCAATACCTGCAGAGATAGGCTTGTCAAAAAGCCACGGCTCTGTAAAACTCAGGTTATATCTCTGGGTCTTACTGCTAAGGGTTGCATCCAGATTAAGTATCTTGCCTGTGCCAAACAAATTTCTCTGAGAGATAGAACCTGTAAAGATAAAATTGTCTGAAGAACTGTAACCTGCCCCTATAGAAAATGAGCCTGTGGGTCTTTCCCTGACCTCAACATCAACTACCATTTTATTTTCTGTAGTTCCTGGCTGCGTTGTTATTGATACATCTTCAAAATAACCGAGCCTCCTTAAATTGTTCCTGCTCCTCTTAATGCCTGTTGAAGAGTAGAGTTCGCCCTCTGCAACTTCAACCTCCCTCCTTATCACCTTGTCCCTTGTATTGACATTACCTGCTATATTAACCTTTTCTATATATACCTGCTCGCCCTTATGTATATCAAATGTCAGGTCAACTGTCCTGTTCTCAAGGTTAAGTGCTGTCAGAGGGTTTATATCCGCATTTGCATAACCTTCATCACCATATACATCAACAATCTTTGTAATGTCCTGTCCAACAGTCTTTCTGCTGAAGATATCTCCGCTCTTTGTCTTTACCTTTTCAATGAGTTCCCTCTTTGTAGTTAATATATCACCCTGTACATCAACCTTACCAACTTTAAACTGCTCTCCTTCAGATACTGCTATTGTGATATAAATCCATTTTTTGTCACCAGTCACTGTAACCTTTGAGTCAGTTATATTTGCCTGGATATAGCCATTATCGTAATATTGGCCGAGTATGAGGTTTAAATCATTCTGGAATATGAATTCCTGATATGTGCCGGACTTGGTTATAAACGAAAAAAAGCCTGCCTCGCTCGTGTTCATGACCTTCTTTATCTTTTTTTCAGGCATCTTCTGATTGCCTATAATCGTTATCTTCTTAACCCTTACCTTCGCACCCTCATCAATCTGAAAATTTACCTGAGCCTCAACATCGTTTTCAACACTCACAATAGGTTCCACCTTTGCCAGATAATAACCCTCGTTTGCATAGAGTGCCTTTATCTTATCTGCGGTCTCTCTCAAGACTATCCTGTTCAGTGTGGTATTGGTCTTAAGTGTTATGAACTCTTTTATCTTCTCCTCAGTTAACTCCTTATTCCCTGTTATAGTTATTTGTTTGATTATTGGTCTTTCCCTTACTATAAAAGTGATTTCCCTGCCGATTGCTGTATCTGTGAGGTCAACAACCACATCGTCAAAGAACCCTGTATCATATATAGATTTTATGTCTTCCCTTATCTGGTCGCTGTCATATTTATCGCCAACCTTTGTTTTTATCTTTGCTGTTATCGCCTCTGTATCCACCCTCCTGTTGCCTGTTATGTTTATCTTTCCTACAGTGCCTGTTTCAGCCAACACCTTACCCAAAGCAAGCACCTCTTTCAACATCTCTCCTGAAACTGTGGATGAAAGGTCATATGCCCTTCTGGTAAGTTCTTTTATATCTTCACCTTCGATATAGGAAAGCACCAACAACCTTCCCTGTGATACATTAAAGACCTTTGCATCGATAGAGTATCTCCTACCCAGTTTTGTTATACTCCCAATTACCACAAAATCAGCCTTCAATTCCTTACCTATTATACCTGCTGCAGTCTCGTCAAATATTGAGACCCCCTTTTCGAGTATAACCTTTTTAAGCCTTTCACCGCCAATAACCATCAGCCCCTTTGTCTCATCAATACCCGATGCTATTGCCTCCAGCATCTGCACCCTGAAACCCGATATATCCTCCCGTGAATGAACCTCAAAAGGCAGGACTGCAACATTTATAACCTCCTCTGCACTGACATGACCTGAAAAACAAAAGGTTGTTATAAGAATTATATATACCGCAGACAATACCTTTTTCAATTTACATCTCCTTTCTCGCATATACTGCCATCAACCATAATTATCTTCCTAGATAATCTGCCTGCAAGCCGTTCATTGTGTGTAACGATTATCATGGTAATTCCCTTGTCCCTGTTCAACTCGAGCAGCAGGTTAAAAACCTCCTCGCCTGTATGCGTATCAAGGTTCCCTGTGGGTTCATCAGCAAAGAGCACATTCGGGGAATGTATAATCGCCCTTGCGACAGCGACCCTCTGCTGTTCACCGCCTGAGAGTTCACCGGGTCTGTGTGTAAGTCTCTCTTTTAACCCAACCTCCGTCAGCACCTGCTCTGCATTCTCTGCAGATATCTGCTTATCAATGCCTGCAATAAGTAACGGCATCATTACATTTTCAAGGGCCGTAAATTCAGAGAGGAGGTGATGGAACTGAAATACAAAGCCGATATTCCTGTTCCTGAAATACGCCAGGCTCCTGTCATCCTTTTTAAATATCGCCTCCCCGTTATAAAAAACATCACCTGATGTAGGTCTGTCCAGCACGCCGAGTATATGGAGGAAAGTACTTTTGCCCACACCGGAAGCACCCAGCACAGCGACTGTCTCATTCTTTAATATCGATAGGTTTATACCCTTAAGAACTTTTACTTCTTTCTCTTTATTTCCGTATATCTTGTAAAGGTTTACTACTCTTATAAGTTCCAATCTGTTTCACCGTAAAAGGTTTAGAGTCTAGAGTTTATTGCCCCGAGCATCCCCTTCTGCGGTTGCCTGCCATGCTGGCAACCGTCTGGATGGGGGGAGGGCTTCTAAATGTGCCACGGGTTTGCAGGCGGGGCAGGCAACCGCAAATGCTAGCAGGATTTTCATCCCCCTATCATGTCAGAATCATCCCTGACCTGAGTTTCATAATGTCAGCAACCCTTGACCTCACAACCCCTTCCAGCACCTTTTTAATTTCAGGGTATTTTGCCAGTATTTCCCTTATTACCGCCCTTGAAATAACCACCAGTTCCGTATCTGTAACGGCTGTTACTGTGGCAGTACGCGGCTTGCATGTGGCAAGCCCAATCTCGCCAAAGAATTCACCCTCCATGAGCGACGCTATAACCACCTTCCCCTTTTTCGGGTCATTTACAGATACTTCAACACCCCCCTCCTTAATCAGATACATCTTGTCTCCGATTTCACCCTCCCTTACTATCATCTCCCCCCTTTTATAAACATGTGCTGTCAGCCTGTTCAATACCACCTTCCTGTCCTTACTGCTCAAAGGTTCAAATAAAGGTGAAAGCGCGAACAGCCTATCTGCAACCCGTTCCCTGTAAAAATTAAACAGGGCTTCTGAAACCCTCGGGTAATGTTTCTCAATCTCCTTCATGCTCTCTTTGGAAAGTTCAAGAACTTCGACATCGTTTACAGCACGGATGGCCGCCTTCCTGACACCGTTTGAGAAAAAGCCAAACTCGCCAAAGAAATCCCCTTCACCCAGTTTATCCACAACAATCTCGTTGTTACCTTTATCTCTGCATATGACCTCAACCGCACCTTCTGCGATAATATAGATTGATTCTCCCCTGTCACTTTCCATGAATATAAAACCACCCGGAGAAAAGTTAACTACATTTATCTTGCTTATTACCTCGTCAAGTTCCTCTACAGTCAGGTCAGAAAAGAGGGGTGTCCTTGGTATCTTCTTCTTTGGTGCGGTTATCTTTTCCGGTTTAGGTCCTTCGACCTTTTTAGGTATCTCTTCTCCCTTCTGACCCATACCCTGTTTAGCATACAGTTCAGAAAGCCTTTTCTGGACATCAGTTTTTGTGGGGTCCATGTCTATTATCATCTTTAGGACAGCAATAGCCTTTACAATAAACCCCTGCCTTACAAATACCTCTGCAGCACTTTTGTATTCCTCTATAGCATCATGCGATTTCTTTAACTTGCGGTATATATCACCCAGCCTTAAATAGATTCTCGGGTCCTTCTCCGAGTACTTCTTTATAGACTGGTATGTTTCGAGGGCATATGAAAACTGTCCCTTTGCAAAGTACTTCTCAGCCTTGTCCTTTATAGCAGATATGTCAGCGCCGTTTGCCATATTTAATTATTCATACCTTATAATCTCAACAGGGTCAAGTCTTGATGCCTGCCATGACGGATAAAGTGTTGCCAGAAAGGTTATAGAAACAGCAGACACTGCGATTATACCTATAAGAAACGGATCCATCATTACAGGAAGGGTGGAAATATAATATACATCGCTTGGCAATTTTATAAACTGATACTTTTTTAAAAGCATACACCCTGCAACCCCTCCCATGATACCTGTAATTGTACCCGCAATCCCGATCACAAGCCCTTCTACCATAAATATACGCATTATACCGCCTGATGTTGCACCCATTGACTTTAAGACCGCTATGTCCTTTGCCTTTTCCATAACAACCATTATAAGTGTGGACACTATATTAAATGCAGCCACCATGATTATCAGTACCAATATTACAAACATCGCAACCTTCTCCAATTTAAGTGCGGAAAAGAGGTTCTTGTTCATCTCCATCCATGTCCTGGTCCAAAATGGCGCACCCAACATATTCTGTATCCTGTCCCCTATCTCCTTTGCCCTATATATATTATCTATTCTGACCTCTATGCCTGTTACCAAATCATCCAGTCTAAAAAATTTCTGGCTGTTTTCAATGGATATAAATGCAATGCTTGAATCATATTCATACATCCCGAACTCAAATATGCCGACCACCTTAAACCTCACCATCCTCGGTACAGCGCCCATTACCGTCATTGTCCCCAGAGGCGATACAAGGTTCACTTCATCGCCAATTGAGATACCAAGATTCTTTGCCAGTTCCCTCCCGATTACAATGCCTGGCAGCAACATTTCAGGTGTATCATATAGTTCACGGATTGGCAAACGCAAACCTTCCAGATTCCCTTCCTTCATTTTCCTTGGAAGTACAGTAACATCACCTGCTGTTTTTATGTCAAGACCGCGGACTACAACCCCCATAACACCTCCGCGGGATGAGAGCATTGCCTGATTGTATGTAAACGCAGTTGTACCTGCAACACCTGAAATCGTTTTTATCCTGCCAGCAACCTCATTATAATTTTTCATTCCCTTTCCTATCTCGAGCACAACGAGGTGGGCATTCACACCGAGTATTTTTTCTCTCAGATCATTCTCAAAACCTGTCATAACAGAAAGTACGATGATTAAAGCCATAACCCCTACAGCAACACCCATTACAGATATGAATGTTATTATAGAAATGAAGGTCTTTTTCCTTTTTGCCTTTAAATACCTTAAACCTATAAAAAGTTCGTAAGACATTTTTTGCCCCTACACAGTTACTGGTTTTAACTGGGGAAATAAAATAACATCCCTTATAGACGCAGAATTTGTAAGAAGTATCACAAGCCTGTCTATGCCTATGCCCTCTCCTGCTGTCGGCGGCATGCCGTATTCAAGCGCCTTAATAAAATCATCGTCCATCAAATGAGCCTCTTCATCACCTGCTGCCTTTTCTTTTAACTGGTGAATAAATCTTTCCTTCTGGTCAATTGGGTCATTTAGTTCTGAAAACGCATTTGCTATTTCCCTGCCTGCAACAAGGAGTTCAAACCTGTCAACAGTTGTCGGGTCTTTTTCAGTTTTTCTGGAAAGCGGAGAAACATCCAGCGGATAATGTGTTACGAATGTCGGCTGGATGAATTTTGGTTCAGCAACATATTCAAATATCTCCGCAATTATTTTGCCGTGGCTTAAATCCTCTAATATCTTCAAGCCCAAACCCTTTGCAAATGCAATTGCCTTTTTCTTATCAGTGAATATGACTTCGCCTGCATCACTGTATTTTAATATAGCATCCTTAACACTAATCCTCTGCCAAGGTGGAGTCAAATCTATTTCTCTTCCCTGATATTCAATTTTTAATGTGCCGCAGACCTCTTTTGCAATGGATGCAATCATCTCTTCTGTCATGTCCATCAAATCCTCAAAGGTTGCATATGCCAGGTAAAATTCCAGCATCGTGAATTCAGGGTTATGCTGTGTTGAAATGCCCTCGTTTCTAAAGTTCCTGTTTATCTCATAAACCCTTTCAAAACCACCGATAACAAGCCTTTTTAAATATAGTTCAGGCGCGATCCTTAAATATAGGTCCATTCCAAGCGCATTATGATGTGTTTTAAAGGGTTTTGCAGTTGCACCGCCCGGAATCGGCTGCATCATTGGCGTCTCAACCTCTATAAAATCCATATCATTTAAAAATTGCCTTATGAGTTGGATTATCTTTGTCCTTTTCAAAAATACATCACGAACATCAGGGTTAACAATCAAGTCAACATACCTTTGACGGTATCTGGTTTCAATATCTGTAAGTCCGTGCCATTTTTCTGGCAGAGGTCTTAAAGACTTTGTAAGGAGTCTTAATCCTTTTATCTCAATTGTCAGTTCATTTGTCTTTGTGCGAAAGACCCTGCCAGATGCCCCTACTATATCGCCAATATCAATATGTTTATATAGATTATATGCCTCATCTCCAATTATGTCCTTTTTAATATATGCCTGAATCCTGCCTTTTCTATCCTGAATATGAATAAATGATGCCTTGCCGAAATCCCGAATTGCAATTATCCTTCCAGCAACAATCACTGTATCATTTTTTGCATCAAGTTCCTCTTTTGAAAGACTGCCAAATTTATCTACAATATCTTGTGTAGTATCCTTAACTTTGGAATCATTTGGATAAGGATTTACACCGCAATTCCTTAAATCTTCAAGTTTTTTTATCCTGTTTAATACCTCATCATTTCTTTCATCCATAAGTTACCGTCCTGACTTTAATTATAGTTCACACTAAAAGATGCATTTTTTAACCAAAAACCCTTGTTTATCTTTAAAGCATATTATTCAAAATAAACAATGATGTTTAGCATATAATTTATCCAAATACCACTTCATAGCAATCAATGTCAACTTATAAAATATAAGATTAACTTTAATAAAATAGCATAATACAATCTAATATGAAACACTCATGCCGACCTATCGGCACAAAGGGGCATGAAAATCTTGTTGCTGCCTGCCCTGCTGGCAAACCGTTTGGATGGGAGGCTTTTAGAGGCTACGGGTTTGCAGGCGGGGCAGGCAGCAACAGCAAAAAGATATTTTCAGGTAAAGTGCCACTTCTTATAGCAGGTCTGTGATAGATGGGACAGTAACTTGTTAAGAGGTTGTGTGAATATTATGATGTGATTTTCTTGGTCGGGGCGAGAGGATTCGAACCTCCGACCCCTGCGTCCCGAACGCAGTGCTCTACCAGACTGAGCCACGCCCCGATTATATGAAATGATACAAACACATTAAACAAATTGCCGCATACGAAAATAAGAAATGGCTTTAGACAAGGCGGACAACGAGGTACGCTAAGCGTGCCGAGGAAAACCGCAGACATACTCTTTGTAGTATGTTGAGGATTTTCCAAGGAGTCCAACGCAGGATAAAGACATTTATTGCGTTCGTATTAGTTTATTTTATCTACTTTATCAATATACCAGCATATCCCACTACATGGTTGAAGTCACCGCTTGTTTCACCTGATGTTGCATAGTCAATCAGTTTCCCGCCATTCGCGCCAAGTTCCCTTGCAGCAATGATGGCTATTGCTGCAGGTATAACACCGCACATACTTATATCGTCTTTTAAAACAGTTTTCAACAGACCTTCGTAGTCAAGCACAGTAATCCTTTCAATAGCCTTTTTATCCTTTTTCTTTGTAGTTTCATGAGATTCATAGTGGTTCATATCAGAACTAACAACAATCAATATCTCTTTTTCATATGATATTATAACCCTTGCAACAGCCTTTCCTATCTCAATGCAGCTCCTCAGATCAAGATGCATTATTGTTATCGGTACAATAGATGCCGCTGGATTAAAGTGGTGGATAAAAGGGAGTTGAACCTCAAGGCTGTGTTCTTTCAGATGTGCAATGGGGTCGTCAGCAAAATAAACCGATTCTTCAATCAGAATATGGCTGAGTTCACTGTTGACCATCATCTTCCCAAAAGGCATTTCCCACTCACCGCTGGTAAAAACTGCGACAGATTTACCAAGACCGGTATGGTTAGGCCCCAGTAGTATTATATTATCAGGTATCCTTACCTTTGAAAATATCGCCCCTGCAACCCTGCCCGAATATACATACCCTGCATGCGGCGCAATAATGGCAATGGCATCTTCCTTTTTCAGGGTTTCTTCTACCATGCCCTTAACTGTCTTTTCAAGTGTTACAGGGTCACCAGGGTAAAATTGATATACAACTGACGGCTTTCTAACAATTGTCATAACGCACCTTCATAATCTAACAGATGCAGCAAGTTTTTTTAATAATATTAGCAGAGGTTTTGAAATATGTCCAGCATATGGATTAGTCCCAAAAATAGACATTGATTTTTGGGGAAACTGGTAAGTTGCCTGCCAGACGAGGCGGAGGCCATTTTTGCAACGAGCCGTATGTTCACCGATACGGTGAGGAGCAAAAATGCGCCGACAACGAACTATGGCAGGCAAATCGCCAGTTTGTAAAATAGCGAGGTTTTTAATCGCTATTTTACGGATTAGTACAGGAAGACATGAATAAAAACAAAACATGGTTACTGCTTATGATGCGGCATAACAGAGTGACGGGGATATTCCGACTTCAGAATAGAGGTATTCTTCATCATCTCCATTAGCGGGGATTTCTGCATAACTCCATCTTGATGGGCTTTCAATGACCTTCCTGACAAGCCTCTGGTTGAGTGAATGTCCTGACTTGTCTGCTATGATATGTCCTATTACACCTGCACCGAGAAGGGAAAGGTCTCCTATACAGTCTAAAACCTTATGCCTTACAAACTCATCAGGATATCTCAATAAATCAGCGTTTATAATGCTTGTATCACCTATGACAATCGCATTTTCCAGAGAGCCGCCGATTGCAAGCCCCTGGGAACGGAGCCATTCAACCTCTTTTAAAAACCCGAATGTCTTTGCCCCGCATATCTCGTTTATAAATATTTTGTCTGAATACATCTTTGAAAAAGACTGCCCGCTTAAGAAAGAATGTTCAAAAGTTATGGAATATGTTATTTTAAAGTCTCTTGCCGGGAGTAAGATTGCAACCTTTTTACCGTCCCTTACCTTTATGGGCTTTTTAATGATGATAAACTTTTTAGGCTTTCTCTGAGCCCTCATCCCAACCTCCCTGATAAGGTTTACGAAGGGCTCTGCGCTGCCGTCCATTATGGGGATTTCACAGGAGCCAACCTCAACGATTGCATTGTCTATACCCATACCATAAAATGCAGCCAGGAGGTGCTCTACTGTGGAGATTGTTACACTACCTCTCCCTATTGTTGTAGCAAGGCGGGTATCCACCACATTTTCAGATGCTGCTTTTATAACAGGTCTTCCCGGTATATCTGTCCTTACAAACGATATTCCACTGTCCTCATCAGCAGGGAGTATCCTGATATTTACAGGCTTACCTGTATGAAGCCCTGTTCCGCTGCATCCTGCAGCCTCTCGTATTGTCTTCTGTCTCTGCATAAAATACCTTCTTAATAAAAATTTAAGCAAATAGCATGCCATATTTACCTATACGAATTATTTCAATAAATACAGATAGTTAAATTGATTGTATTTTATTATCATAAAACAATATAATTATAAATACAACTTAGCATCTGCTAAATTCTCTTTTTTGCCACATGCCATGTGCTTAAAAGGCAAGAGATATTTAATATCAGCACTTATTGTTAAGACAGATAGTCCTTTTATCTAATAGTTAGTACTACTTAGGGGCATGAAGTGCCAAGCGGAAAGAAATACAGGAAAGAGCAAGATAAAGCACAAATGAAACGACCCCTAGATTGAACATGATAGCAATTCGTTTACAGGCAGACACTCAGACAACCTCAATTAAAACCTGCGCAATACAGTAATCCCCGTCATGGGAAAGACTTAAATAGGTTCTACGGTTTTTAGACTTTACATTTTTATTAATTACATTTATATATGGTTTATTACTGCCGTCGTTTAAAACCTCAATATCTTTAAATCCCACCAAACTGCCCAATGCCTTAAAGAACGCCTCTTTTGTTGCAAACCTTACTGCAAGGTGTTGTTCAGGGAATGCTCTTTTTTCACAATAATTAAGTTCGTTAAGTGTAAATATTCTTTCTTTAAGCCTATCCCCCCATTTCAAAAGTGCATTTTTAAATTTGGGGATATGGACAATATCTATGCCGATGCCGTGTATCATGCTATCAACTCCTTCATCTCCTTTACAGATCTTTCAATACCGACAAATATGCTCCTTGCAATTATGGAAAACCCTATTGCAAATTCTTCAATCCCATTTACCTCTGTAAGCCTTTTTATATTGCTGTAATCAAGCCCATGCCCTGCATGGACAGATAGTTTCAATTTAGATGCAAGCAGGACAGCATTATTTATCCGGATAAGTTCTGCCTCTATATCTTTTTCATTAGTAAGTTCCGCATATCTGCCTGTATGTATCTCAATACCACTTGCATTTACCATGTGTGCTGCCTTTACCTGTTCTGGTTCAGGATTTATAAACAGGTTTACATTTATTCCGCTGTCCCTTATAGCCTCTGTATATTTCTTAAGATAGTCCCTGTGTGTCCTTACATCAAGACCCCCTTCGGTTGTAAGTTCCTCTCTCTTTTCAGGGACAATTGTTACCATATATGGTTTCACCTCAAGCGCAATCTTTAGCATCTCCTGTGTTGCAGCCATCTCGAGGTTTAATTTGGTCTTCACCATCTTTTTTAATAAGAACATGTCCCTGTCCTGTATGTGCCTCCTGTCCTCGCGTAGATGAACTGTTATCCCATCCGCACCTGAAATCTCCGCTATCATTGCACCTGTAACAGGGTCTGGCTCTATTCCTCTTCTTGCCTGCCTTACAGTTGCAATATGGTCAATATTTACTGACAATCTAGCCATCTACTCCAATCTCCTTTTCTATTGCCTCTGCAATATAATCAGCCATCTCTTTTATCTCTCTTTCATCTTTGCCCTCTACCATCACCCTTGCAAGAGGCTCTGTCCCTGAATACCTCACAAATACCCTGCCGCTGCTTTCAAGTTTATTTTCAACATCCTTAATTCTCTCTGCAACAGGAGATATTTTATTAAAATCCCTTTTCTCTCTCACCTTTACATTTACAAGAACCTGCGGGAATTTCTGCATCACTTCAGATAATGCAGAAAGTTTCTTTTGTTCCTTCACCATTATAGAAAGCACCTGCAAGGCAGATATGATGCCGTCACCTGTAGTAGTGTGGTCCAGGAATAATATATGCCCTGACTGCTCTCCTCCAAGATTATACCTGCCCCTCACCATCTCTTCTACCACACACCTGTCTCCTACTGCCACTTTAACTGTTCTCCCTCCGGCAGTCTTTATGGCATCATCAAGCCCAATATTACTCATAACTGTTGTTACGAGAGTATTTTTATTTAATCTTTTCTCCCTTATCATCCTTATTGCACATATCGCCATAATATGGTCGCCGTCCAGGATATTTCCTTTCTCGTCAATAAGTACTACCCTGTCGCCGTCTCCGTCAAATGCAATTCCGATGTCAGCCTTTTTCTCTTTTACAATCTTTGCAAGGACTTCTGGATAAAGCGAGCCGCATTCCTGATTTATATTCTCCCCATTCGGGCCAACACCGATTGAAATCACCTCTGCACCGAGTTCGTAAAACACCTCAGGTGCAACTTTATAACAGGCACCGTTTGCACAATCAACAACAATCTTTAAACCATTGAGTGTCAATTCCTTTGGAAAAGAATTCTTTGCAAATACCACATATCGCCCTATTGCATCATCTATCCTGTATGCCTTGCCAATATCGCTGGCTGTAGGTCTGTGGGACGGTTCATTATTATTAAATATAAAATCCTCTATCTCCTTCTCCAGTTTATCCGGCAGTTTAAACCCGTCCCTTGAAAAAAACTTTATACCATTATCCTGATACAGATTATGCGATGCAGATATAACAACACCTGCATCCGCCCTCATGCTCGATGTGATGAATGCTATGCCCGGTGTGGGGAGCGGACCAACAAGCATTACATCCACACCCATTGAGCATATACCTGCAACCATTGCATTTTCAAGCATATAGCCTGAAAGCCTTGTGTCCTTGCCTATGACAATCTTATGCCGCCTCGGCTCTTTTTTAAACACATAGGCAATTGCCCTTCCAAGTTGTGTTGCAATCTCCACAGTCATTGGATAGACATTCGCAACACCCCGAACACCATCTGTGCCGAATAACCTTTTTGAAGCCATTCTAAATCTTCCCCCACTATATGTCTATTTACTTCTACTGACAACTGATGACTGATAACCGCTAACTATTTCTAACTGCATCCGTCATCACAGCAACCCTTTTCATCTCCTTCACATCATGGACGCGGACAATATCTGCACCTTGTAAAATGCTTACAGCAACTGCTGCAAGGCTTCCTTCAAGCCTCTCATCAATATTAAGATTTAGAGTTTTTCCAATAAACGATTTTCTTGAAACCCCAATCACAATAGGCTTCCCAAGTGTTTTAAATTCAGCAAGTCTGTTTATGATTTTTAAATTATCTTCAACTGATTTGCCAAAACCAATACCAGGGTCAATTATTATCTTTTCGGGGCTTATACCTGCATCTTCGGCAAAACCAATCCTTTCGGAAAGATAACCGAATATCTCTGACATCAGGTCATTATATCTTAAATCCTTCTGCATATCTCGGGGTGTGCCTCTCATATGCATCAGGATTACAGGCACATTATATCTTGCACAGATTTCTGCCATTTTGCTGTCAAACCGCATTGCACTTATATCATTCACTATATCTGCGCCTTCTTCTACTGCCTGTCTTGCAACCTCTGACTTTGTTGTGTCAACAGATACAGGTATGCTTATTTTCCCGGCTAATTCCTTCACAACAGGCACAACCCTTTCCAACTCATCTTTAAGGCTGACTGATAACGAACCTGGTCTCGAAGATTCACCTCCTACATCAATTATATCAGCCCCCTCCTCTGCCATCTCAACCGCCCTTTTAACTGCATCTTCTTTTTTCAAATACAATCCGCCGTCAGAAAATGAGTCAGACGTTACATTCAAAACACCCATTACCAGCGTCCTTTTACCAATTATAACCTTTCCCTTTTTGCACTCAAGCACAAATTCCTTTTTAAGGATATTGTCCATTACATTCTCTATGCGGAATTCATTTTCCAGGGTAATCATCGGAAGGCACTTTATTGAAGGCATAGACCAGATATTGTCAAGCCCCTGCAGCAGCCTCTTTTTGAGGCTCCAATGGACTGGTTTCACCCCGTATTATCCTGTCTATCTCCGCACTGTCAAGGACTTCTTTTTCAAGTAAAGCCTTGGCAAGCCTGTGAAGTGTTTCTATTTTATCTGCAAGAAGGGTCTTTGCCCTGATATAATTATCCATTACAATCTTTTTAACCTCTGCATCTATCTCAACTGCAGTATGTTCGCTGTAATCCCTGTGCTGTGCTATCTCCCTGCCAAGAAATATCTGCTCCTCTTTCTTGCCGAATGAAAGTGGACCGAGTTTATCACTCATACCCCATTCGCACACCATCTTTCTTGCCAGTTCAGTCGCCCTCTCTATATCATTACCCGCACCAGTGGTCGTATGGTTCAGTACAAGTTCCTCTGCTGCCCTCCCGCCCATCAGGACTGAAATATTGTTAATCAGGTATGTCCTTGGATAGTTGTGTCTTTCGTCTATAGGCAATTGCTGGGTTAAACCGAGCGCCATGCCTCTGGGTATTATAGATACCTTGTGAATCGGGTCAGTACCCGGAATCAGCCTTGCAACAAGTGTATGCCCTGCCTCATGATATGCTGTATTCTTCTTCTCCTCTTCGCTTATAATCATACTCTTCCGTTCTCTTCCCATCATAACCTTATCCTTTGCCTCATCAAAGTCAGTCATTTCTACCTTTTCCTTGCCCCGCCTTGCTGCAAGGAGCGCTGCCTCATTGACAAGATTTGCAAGGTCAGCGCCTGAAAACCCCGGTGTGCCTCTTGCAAGTATCTCTACATCAACACCTTCTGCAATAGGTGTCTTTGCTGTATGTACCTTAAGTATCTCTGACCTCCCCCTGACATCAGGTTTCGGTACAACAACTGTCCTGTCAAACCGCCCCGGTCTTAGTAACGCTGGGTCTAAAACATCAGGACGGTTCGTTGCAGCAATAAGTATTACACCTTCATTTGATTCAAAGCCGTCCATCTCTACAAGGAGTTGATTTAAGGTCTGCTCTCTCTCATCATGACCACCGCCAAGCCCTGCACCCCTGTGTCTCCCTACAGCATCTATCTCATCTATAAATATTATGCAGGGGGCATTCTTCTTACCCTGTGTAAATAAATCTCTCACCCTTGATGCTCCCACACCAACGAACATCTCAACAAAATCAGAACCTGATATGCTGAAAAATGGAACACCTGCCTCACCGGCAATAGCCTTTGCAAGAAGGGTTTTGCCTGTGCCAGGCGAACCGATCAGAAGAACACCTTTTGGTATTCTGCCGCCAAGTTTTGTGAACTTTTTAGGGTCCTTCAGAAACTCTATAATCTCTGCGACCTCTTCCTTTGCCTCATCAATACCTGCAACATCCTTAAATGTAATCTTCTGCTGTTCCTCTGTCAGGAGTTTTGCACGGCTCTTGCCGAATGCCATTGCCTTTCCGCCGCCTGCCTGCATCTGCCTCATAAAAAATATCCATACACCGATTAGAAGAATCAACGGAAACCACGATATCAGTATCGCGCTCCACGACACACCCTGTTCCTCTGATTTTGCAGTAATCTTTATCCCTTTTGCCCTAAGTGTTTTGATAAGGTCTGGGTCCTGAGGTGCAAGCGCGATGAATTCTTTATTATCTTTAAGTTTTCCGTATACAGTGTTCCCCTGTATAGTAACCTCTGCAACCTCGCCATTTTCAACAGCCTGTATGAAATCGCTGTATGCCATCTTTTCCTGCGGCATCTGCGGATGACTGAACAGGTTAAAAAGCATTACCATTGTCGCTATTATTATCAGCCACATTGCCAAATTTTTATAAAACTGATTCATCATACCTCCTGAATTATTAAGAAACCGTCCTGATTTATTCTTTATATTGTCATAATTTATACCCGTTTACAACAGAATTTTTGAGTGTCTATAAAGTTCATGAAGTCCGTATTATTTCTATCTTCAAAACTTTTTTCGTACCTTCTTCAACCCTTGCCTTATCCCCTCTTCTAATACCTGCAACCCATATAAGATCATCCCCTGATGCAATGATTGGGGTACTTCTCCTTAAATAAAACGGCACCTTTTTTTCTATAAACAGGTCCTTAACCTTTTTGCTCCCTTTCATACCAAATGGCGTAAATCTGTCCCCTGCCCTGAAACTCCTTGCCATAACAGGGAAAACCAGTTTGTCATAATCAAAATAGGCAATATTATTATCGTCATACAGAAATTCTCCTGACTTACTTACAGTTAATATGGATGTTTTAATTTGCACCTTAAGTTTATCTATACTCGTAACACCGGGTATATTCAGCACTGTTTCAAACGATTTGGGCACTGGTATCCTCTCCCTGGCAAATACAAGTTTTTCGTATTCCTTATATACAGTAATCCCCATGGGTAGGTTTATCTCTCCTTGCGGTGCACTGCCCTCAATCAAATCAATAATATCTTCGACATGATAACTGTAGATACCCGACAGGTCTTGCTTAAGGTGTTCTATCGCCTTCAAGAATATCCTCGTAGTTAATGCGGTATGCAGGCTTTTCACCTTTTCCAGATTAAAGACAACCTTTATATCAGACAATGGAATAGTCGAGCCTGCAATCGCTGTTTTGTATTCCTTTTCAGCCTCTTTCTCAAGATAATACTCATCTCGTGAAGCGGATTCCGCAAGTCTTGCAATCTCTTCCTTAATCTTCGGGTTATACTTCTTAAGGAGCGGCAGCAGTTCCAGCCTCACTTTATTCCTGAAATATTTAGTTGATATATTAGAACTATCTTCTACAAATTTAATATTGTTCGCCTTTGCATAACTTTCAATATCTTCTCTTTTTATATTAAGGAGCGGCCTTATAAACTTGCCCCTCACAAAAGGAATCCCGCTCATCCCCCTTAATGATGTCCCTTTTATGAACCTCATAATAACCGTCTCTGCCTGGTCATCAAGTGTATGCCCTGTTGCAATCTTATCTGCATTGTATTCCCTTGCAACATCTTCAAAAAATCTGTAGCGCACTCTCCTTGCAACCTCCTGAGGCGACCCCCCATGCTCACTTTTTATTTCAGGAACATTAATCTTTTTGCCTATAAACCTGACACCAATTCTCTCGGCAAGATTTTTTACAAAAACAAAATCCCTGTCAGATTCTTCACCGCGCATGGAATGGTTCAGATGGACAACGGCAATGTCAAGACTGTATTTGTCTTTGATTTCCATTAAGACATGAAGCAGCACAACAGAGTCTGCACCCCCTGAAACAGCCACTAATACCCTATCCCCATTTTTCAGCATGTTGAATCTTTCAATTGTTTTTTTAACCTGGTTCAGCATGGTTTTATCCCACTGCATATCCAAAATATGCATTTGAATGCTTGACACACATCAACCTGTTGCCTTAAAATCTTCTCAAATACATGAAATATAAAATACTCTACTTTATTATTGCCGTCCATTTAATATTCTATATCCCTTCAGATGCAGGTGCAGAAAATGAAAGTCATGATATTTTAAACCCTGCACAAATCTTTTTCAATGCCTATAAATCCTATGGGTCAAACGAATGGGGAGAAGCAGTAGAATTTTTTAAACATGTCCCTGAGGACTATATACTCTATGACTATGCCATTTATTACAGTGCAGTGTCGTTTGTAAGCCTTGGAAGGCACTACGAGGCGCTCATCATGCTTGATAAAATTATAAAAGAGCATGGTAGAAGTCCGCTGGTCTCCGCTGCAATTCTAAAGACAGGCGATATCCTTGCGGATACAGGGAACTACCACAAGGCAGCAGAATCTTTCCGTAACTTTACCGAATCATTTCCTAAACATGAAAAAAGACCTTATGCACTTTACAAACTCGCAGCAGCGCTTGAAAACAGCGGTGAAAGTGAAGAGGCACAGCATGTATCAAAACAACTCTGGACAGAATATCCGCTCAGTGAATATTTAAAACTGACTGCCGAACCTTTGTTTACATCAGACGAACAATATAAACGCATCTACAATATGTTTAAGGCGGGTAAATATAAAAACATACTTGAAGAGACACTGCCTGAAGAAGAACGGTTCAGGATACTCCGTGCAAAGTCACTTTATTACATAAAGAAATTTGATGAATCTGTAAAGCAACTTACAACCCTTGTAGGTGTTACTAATGACAACACTATCAAAGAAGAAGCGACCCTCTTTCTCGGCAGGGCATATGCCAGTCTGAAGGATACTGAAAGTGCTTTAACACGTTACAGGGAGGTGTTTAATAACTATCCTGACGGCCGCTATGCCGATGAGGCAGTATACAGGGCATCAATCCTGGCGAAAGAACATGGTGATACGATGTTAGCAATGAAGATGCTGGCAAAACTGATAAAGGAATACCCCTCCAGCAGGTTCAAAGACGAGGGCATCTGGCAGACAGCATGGCTGCACTATGAGAATGGAGAATACAGTAAGACGGAGACATACCTTAAGAAACTTGAGAAGGGACAATCAAAGAGATTCAAAAAAAGGGTGATATACTGGCAGGGAAAGTTATTATTAAAACAAGGAAAGAAAGATATGGCAATAAATACATTAAAGGGACTTTGTACAAACATCCCCTCATATTATGGAACCCTTGCAAAAAATCTTCTTACCAGCAGCAGGATTACTGCAGGAAATGGGTGCGATAGATCAATCAACCTTTCAGATATTTGGTTAAACACAGACACAGATGAAATCACGATAAACCTGACTGCACCTGAAAATCTCCATATAAGAAGAGCAGCGGAACTTATTTCGCTGGACATGAGAGAAGAGGCGGATATTGAACTTAAATCAACGGATGATAGCCTCCCTGTCAGCGATACTATCCATGCGGCAATCCTGTATAAAAAAAGCGGAAACATACCTCGTTCCCACAATATAGGACTAAACCTTTTACAGAATTACACTGAAACGATACCAGATGAAGTGCCATACCACATGCCATTGCTTGTTTCTCTGGCATATCCCATCGTATACAGTGAAATAGTTAAAGAGGCGGCAACAGCATCACAGGTCGACCCGTACTTAATTTATGCTGTAATATCGCAGGAAAGCGGATTTAATGAAACAGCTGTATCACGGGCAGGTGCAATGGGTCTCATGCAGATAATGCCTAAAACAGGAAGGGCAGAAGCGGAGAAATTATACATAAACAACTTTAAACAGGATGCCCTCTTTGTGCCTCATTTAAATATCAAACTCGGCACAAACCACCTTAAAGGACTTATTGAAGAATTTAATGGTAATATCGCCATTGCCCTCGCTGCCTATAATGCAGGTTCTTCAGCAGTAAAATCATGGCTTAAAAAAAACGGGGGTTCCGATACAGACGAATTTGTAGAAAATATCCCTTATCAGGAAACAAGGAGATATGTCGAACAGGTATTGAGCATATGCGAAATATATAAGGAGTTTTACGGCAGCAGGTTTTTATCTGAACTCACCCACAACTTTTAATTTTTCCAACGCATCATCACCATGCGGTGCATCAGCCAGATAACGGGTTAGGTCGTCTCCTGCATAGTGTTCAAAATGGATGCCGTCAATAAACAGCGGATGACCAGTAACATCATAGACCTTACCTTTGTATGCAAAATATATTGGTTTATCTTTCTGACTCCCGTCATATTGCTTCAGTTCTTCAATTGTAAATACCTTCATTCATGTCCTCCATATCATATATTATCTTTATATTTTAAATGGTACAGGTATAAATGTTATAATAAATATCAGCAATGTAAACCAGCCTATAATTTCCCCTTTGAAATCCAGCGGCACATCATCATCCAGCAGAGGCGGATGATAAATCCCTATTATAGTTATTATCAGTGCCCAGATAATCCACCCTTCGTAGAACAATGTCCCGATAATAACGAGAAATATGACAAATGCAAATGAAACCCTTCTGTGCCATCTCCCTGCCACAGCATATAGCATATGTCCGCCATCCAGTTGACCTATCGGAAAAAGGTTTATGGATGTAATAAAGAAACCTATCCAGCCTGCATAGGCAATAGGACTCATAAAAATATCATATCCTGACGGCGTATCTCCTATTGTGATATAGGTCAGGATATTGAATATCAATGAGGAACCGAGTTCACCGCCGTGGACTGACCCTAAAGGCATGACCTTTGAAAATCTTAACCCTATTATTGTAACAATTATAGAAACAATGAACCCTGCAACAGGACCGGCAGCACCAATATCTATAAGCGCCCTTTTGCTGAGGACAGGCGATTTCATCTTTATAAATGCGCCAAATGTTCCGGGCAGCGGTGGAAACGGCGGACCGGGGATAAAATATGGGAGAGTAACTGAAATGCCGTGTGCCCTTGAGGCAAAAAAATGACCCATCTCATGAGTCAATAAAATTGAAAGCAGCGAAAGAGAAAAAGGTATGCCTG
>MGPS01000010.1:0-1382 GCA_001797495.1 Deltaproteobacteria bacterium GWC2_42_11 | reverse complement strand
GCCATAAAAGAACCAGACACAAGGGTTGTAGCAATTGTTGTAAGAAAAAGTATCAGGTGAAGCAACAAAACCTCTCTACGATATTCTAAACTCCAAAATTTTCTTGACTAAGGTAATTGTTTTGCCTTAAATTTAAATCCACTGGGGGATCGTCTAACGGCAGGACGGCAGACTCTGACTCTGTCTATCGAGGTTCGAATCCTTGTCCCCCAGCCATTCTTAAATCCATACAAGTCTCACTTTTGTCCGTATCCTGCGGACTTATCCTCGTACCTGCTCGGCGTTCAACTGGCTTCAAGTCCCTGTTGCTTTTATTTAATCTTGCGAATCTCACAACTCCTAACTCCAAACTCATGACTTAACTGGCGGAGAGGGAGGGATTTGAACCCCCGTTGCCATTGCTGGCAAAACTGATTTCGAGTCAGCCCCCTTCAGCCTCTCGGGCACCTCTCCAGAATTTTTTATCGTATTATAATACCATACTAGTACAAACGCATTAAACAAATTGACATCATGCGAACACAAGAAATGGCTTTAGACAAGGCGGACAACGAGGAAAACCGCAGGCATACTTTTGAGTATGTTGAGGATTTTCCGAGGACTCCAACGCAGTATAAAGGCATTTATTGCGTTCGTATTAATTAAACATTTTATCTTCTTTAACTTTTACATGTCCTATCAGTTTGCTTTTCACTGTTGGTATATTTCACCACTATTTTAATATATGTCAATAAAAAACGTTTCAATCCACGCCCCTGCGCGAGGGGCAGCGAGTTTATTCTTCCCCCAAAAATAGACATTGATTTTTGGGGAAACCTGCAAGTTGTCTGCCAGACAAGGCAGCGGACAATTTTTGAGACGAGCCGTATGTTTACCGATACGGTGAGGAACAAAAATTGGCCGATAACGAAGTCGGGGCACCCAAGCGAAGCTTGGGTCGGGCAAATCGCAGGTTTGTAAAATAGTGAGTGTTTCAATCGCTATTTTACGGTTCTCCCAAATCCTCAACAATAAGCCTGAATTGCCCCAAGGCTGATTCAAGGTCTTCTGCAATCTCGCGGGCGATTACATCAGGCTCAGGAAGGTTTTCGGACTCTTCAAGGCTTTCGTCCTTAAGCCAGAAGATATCAAGGCTTGCCTTGTCGCGGTTGATTAATTCCTCATAGTCAAATGCCCTCCAGCGGCCATCAGGGTTTTTCTCTGACCATGTGGGTTTCCTGTTATGCCTGTTTTCAGGGTTACAGCATTTGACAAACTCATCAAGGTCGCTTCTCTTTAAAGGATTAGTCTTCAGGGTGAAATCTTTATTTGTCCTGAAGTCATAAATCCAGAGCTTTTTTGTCCATGGTGTTTCAGAGGCAGGCTTTCTGTCAAAGAAGATG
>MGPS01000009.1:7322-8078 GCA_001797495.1 Deltaproteobacteria bacterium GWC2_42_11 | reverse complement strand
AATATAAGACTGGTCAAGGATAAAAAACTCAATCTTGAGATATACTTTGATGCAGATACGCTGGATTCTGCTGATATTGGAGGTTATAAAAAACTCAAGAAAGAACTGGATTATGCCCCGGGATTTACATTCCATGCGCCTTTTTATGATTTGTCACCGGGCTCGCCTGATAAACTTATAAGAAAAATTACTCTGGAAAGGTTTAACCGATTATTCAACGCTGCTGAAATCTTTAATCCTCAGATAATTGTATTCCATCCCGGTTATGACAAATGGAGATACAATGGTCATATTGATATGTGGCTGAAAAATAGCATTGAGACATGGGGCAGGGTTTTGGAAAGGGCAAGGGGATTGAATATAAAAGCAGCAGTGGAAAATATCTTTGAGGAAGACCCTGAAACCCTGACAATGCTCGTCAGGGCGATAAATTCTGCAGATTTTGGGATCTGTTTTGATACAGGGCATTTTAATGTATTTTCAAAAGTGCCTCTTGAAAAATGGTTTGAAAAACTTGGCGATAAAATATTAGAGGTTCACATCCATGACAATTCAGGAAGGAGCGATGAGCATCTCGGTATTGGTGATGGGATAATAGACTTTAACCTCTTCTTTTCACTCCTGAAAAACTCAAAGTCAAAACCTGTCCTCACCATTGAAGGACACTCAAAAGAGGCTATTGAAAAGAGCCTCAAGAACATTCAGGTATATCTGTAGCCCATTTATGTGGTACCATGTTGACAATACAACGTTTCA
>MGPS01000009.1:0-7297 GCA_001797495.1 Deltaproteobacteria bacterium GWC2_42_11 | reverse complement strand
CCATATACACATGCCAGTCGTGCGGTTATAAATCACCCAAGTGGCTTGGCAAGTGTCCTGACTGCGGTCAGTGGAACTCCTTTGTTGAAGAGCGAACTTATGAGGAAAAGGGGACTAGGAGGGGCGTTTCCATAAGCGGGGATACTTCTCCCGAGCCTATAACAAGGATTACAGCAAAAGAAGAGGACAGGTTTAAAAGTGGCATTGGTGAACTTGACAGGGTGCTGGGCGGAGGCATTGTATCAGGCTCTGCAATACTTGTAGGCGGAGATCCGGGGATAGGCAAGTCAACGCTTTTACTTGAGACAATGGGTAAACTTGCAAAGGCTGGCGAGAAGGTGCTTTATATAACCGGCGAGGAATCTCCGAAACAGATAAAGATGCGTGCAGAAAGGCTTGATGCCTCATCAGAAAACCTTCTTGTATATGCAGAGATAAACCTTGAAAGGATTCTGGAGTCTATCAGGAAAATAAAGCCGAAGGCAATTGTCATTGATTCAATACAGACTGTTTATGCGCAAAATCTTGAGTCAGCGCCAGGGAGTGTAAGCCAGATAAGAGAGACAGCATATCAACTTATACTAACAGCAAAGTCAATGGAAGTGCCTTTATTTCTTGTAGGCCATGTTACAAAGGACGGTTCAATTGCAGGACCAAAGGTGCTTGAACACATGGTTGACACTGTGCTTTATTTCGAGGGAGATAAGGGGCATCCGTTCAGACTCCTCAGGGCTGTCAAAAACCGCTACGGCTCGGTTATGGAGATTGGAGTGTTTGAGATGAAGGACATGGGGCTTGAGGAGGTTTCAAACCCTTCCGCATTATTCCTTGCAGAAAGACCTGAGAACGCCTCCGGCTCTGTAGTTGTGTCCAGCCTTGAAGGCACAAGGCCCATACTTGTTGAGATACAGTCTCTCGTATGTCCGACTGTATTTGGTATGCCGAGGAGGACTGTTGTTGGTATTGAGGCAGCAAGGGTCTCTGTGCTTGTGGCTGTGCTTGAGAAAAAGATCGGGATGAACCTTTCCAGTCAGGACATATTCTTAAAGGTTGCAGGGGGCTTAAAACTCGAAGAACCTGCTGTAGATTTGGGTGTAATTGCATCTATTGCATCAAATTATCAGGATAAACCTGTTAATCCAAAGACAGTTGTCTTCGGAGAGGTTGGACTTGCAGGTGAGGTGAGAGGGATAAATCAGGCAGAATTAAGAGTAAAGGAGGCAGCGAGTCTGGGGTTTGAAAGGTGCGTATTGCCTAAAGACAATGCTAAAAAAATAAGGTCACCCCGCTCAGCGGGGTCAGGGGTCAGGGGGCGTATAACTCAAAACTTAGAGATTATTGGCGTGTCATCTGTTAAGGAGGCAATGGATGTTTTGTTTTAAGAAACAGGGGTCAAGGGCGGGTACCCATCCGAAGGATGGGTGGGGGGTCAAGGGTCACGGGTTTAGAAAGATTTTTTTGGTCTATATTCTTTTCTTTTTCCTTGCCCCTATAGTCTATGCCCAGGATGGCCGTCTTTTCCTTACAGACGAAGACCAGTTCAATTATGCCTCATTCCTGCTGAAACAGGAGCACTACTCTGCTGCAGCAAGGGAGTTTGGAAGGGTCATTGAAGAATTCCCATCAAGCCGTTATATCCCTGATTCGCAGTATATGACGGCTGAATCCTATCTTAAGGAAGGACGTTACAGAGATGCGGTCAGAGAATTTACGCAGTTTACAGTGAATTTTCCTGATAACAAATTTGCAGCCGATGCAGTTGTAAAAAAAGAGATGCTGGATGTGAAGATTAAAGAGTCCCTCGGATTCCCGGCACCTCTGAAAGGCATCAATCATGAGACTAAAGATTTCAAAATCAAGGCAGCGCAGATATTGCTATTTAAGGAAGATAGTTACGAGGATGTTGAAAAGGAGATTGTCAGATTAAAAGAAGGCGGCATAAATACAATTATTGTAAGGGTGTTCCACAACAGGGGAGACAGGTTCCACCCCTTTGTAACACCGAGGGTGCGGGCAGGTGTTTACTTCAATACAAAACACGCGCCTGTTGTTGAGGATATGCTTGGCAATATAATTAAAATGGCGCACAGGCATAACCTGAAGATATTTGCGTGGATGACCACAAGGTATGCTGATTACGGGATTGAGGACAAGACGGATTTAAGGTGCAAGGCATATGATCTTGCGAAGAATATGGTTGTGCAGTGCAAGGGCCTGGACCTCTTTAATGACGAGGCTGTTTCTCACCTTGAGAAGATATATAAGGACCTTGCCAAATGCGACATAGACGGCATACTATTTCAAGATGACCTGTATTTAAGGCATACTGAAGGGTTCGGACAATATGCGAATGCGCTCTACCTCATGGGGACCGGTAATACCCTTAAGCCGTCCTTGTTCTACAGCGGCATATACAGGAATAACAGTTCTTATATTGTAAGGCATTATACCCCTGCGTTCTGGGAATGGGCGTCGTGGAAGAACAAACGGCTTCTTACAGTTGCAAAGAGGCTTATGAAAACCGTCAGGGATGTAAACCCGAAAGTAGTGTTCACCATAAATCTTATGTACGAATCTGTTTCCAACCCTGCTTACGCACTTGCATGGCTTTCTCAGAGTCTGGACGATGCTGTTGGGACAGGGTTTGACTATTATGCGATTATGGCTTATCACCTCCAGATGCAGGACGAACTGAAAAAGGGGCAGTACTATGTAGAGCGGTTGATAGAGAGGATGACAAAAGAGGCGGTTGAACGTGTCGGCAGCCCGTCAAGGGTTATAATGAAGGTGCAGACAGTTGACTGGAGTACGAGAAAGCCGCTCCCCGACAGAGAGGTCTCCGAACTCCTTAAGAAGATAAGTTTTGTTGACAATGTGAGTCTTGCGGTTGTACCATACAGGATAGATTTCCCATTTGAGATTATGAACCAATTTAAAGACTGATATATTTATTGGCTCATGGCTGATAGACGGGGTTTCCCAACCCCATCTCAATACAGGAATGCCCCGCCTATCAACTATGAACTATGAACTATTCTATGCAGCATTCAAATTTTGTCCACCTCCATCTCCATACACAATACAGTCTCCTCGATGGCGCAATAAGACTGGACGACCTTTTCCAAAAGGCAAGGGAATACAGGATGCCTGCCCTTGCCATGACAGACCACGGCAATATGTTTGGTGTGGTAGATTTCTACACAAAGGCGCATAAGGCAGGGATAAAACCTATAATCGGGTGCGAGGTCTATGTTGCACCGGGTTCACGGCTTGAAAAGTCGTCTTCCCATTCCGGCAAGGGTGGTATAAAAGACACCTCTTTTCACCTGATACTCTTGATAAAGAATGTGGTTGGCTATAAGAACCTCTGCAAATTACTAACACTAGCACACCTTGAAGGGTTTTATTACAAACCGCGCATAGACAAAGAGTTATTGAAGGCACACAGCGAAGGTCTGATAGCCATGTCCTCCTGTCTCCATGGTGAAATCCCGTATCTGGTTAGTGTTGGGAATATTGAAAAGGCATTAAAAACTGCTGCTGAATTTAAAGAGATATTCACAAATAACAGGTTTTATCTTGAAATCCAGCATAACAAGATACCTGAGCAGGAGCAGGTAAATAAAGGGCTTATTGAGATAAGCAGGAAACTCGGGATACCTATTGTTGCTACCAATGACTGTCATTATCTGCGTAAAGAAGATGCAAGGGCGCATGAGGTTCTCCTGTGCATCCAGACAGGCAAGACCATGAACTCGCCCGACCGTATGAGGTTTGCAACAGATGATTTTTACTTTAAGTCGCCTGAAGAGATGGATGTATTGTTCAAAGATACACCTGATGCAATAAGGAACACAATAGAGATTGCAGAAAGGTGCAACCTTGAACTTAAACTTGGTGAATATCATCTCCCCAACTTCCCTGTGCCAGATGGGGAGACGCTTGACAGTTTCATGGAGAAGGAGGCATGGAAGGGGCTTGAAGAGTGGTTTAAGGTAATGAAGGAGAGGGGTGAGGATGTTGAGTCTAAAAAATGGCAGTACTATGAAAGACTTGAAAGGGAACTGAAGACCATAAAGGGCATGGGTTTTTCAGGATATTTCCTGATAGTTGCTGACTTCATAAACTATGCAAGGCAGAGACATATACCTGTTGGACCAGGCAGGGGTTCTTCTGCAGGGAGTCTTGCGGCATACGCACTTAAAATAACAAACCTTGACCCGATAAAGAATAACCTCCTGTTCGAGAGATTTTTAAACCCCGACAGGATAAGCCTTCCTGATATAGATGTTGACCTCTGTTACGAGGGGAGAGATGATGTTATAAGGTATGTGACGAACAAATACGGGCAGGAGAATGTTACGCAGATAATCACATTCGGACAGATGAAGGCAAAGGCTGTTATAAGGGATGTTGGGAGGGCGATTGATATACCGTACAATGAGGTTGATAAGATAGCAAAACTCGTCCCAAATGTACTTGATATCACACTTGATAAGGCTATAGAACAAGAACCGCGGTTAAAAGAACTTTTAACTAAAGATGCAAGGGTTAAAGAACTCATTGAAATTGCACGGGTGCTCGAGGGACTCCCCCGCCATGCCTCAACCCACGCAGCAGGTATTGTCATAGCAAACAAGCCGCTTGTTGAATATCTTCCGCTATACAAGAGCCAGAAGGAAGAGGTCGTTACCACCCAATATGATATGGAAGGTGTTGTAAAGATAGGTCTTATAAAGTTTGACCTCCTCGGTTTAAAGACACTGACAGTTATTGATAAGACAATAAAACTCATCAGGGAAAATCAGAAAGTGGATGTTGATGTTGACAACCTCCCGCTGGACGATGTGCCGATATATAAACTCATAAGTTCAGGCAGGACGGATGGTGTGTTTCAGATGGAAAGTTCGGGGATGAAGGACTTACTTGTCAAGTTAAAACCTGAGACATTTGAGGATATTACTGCAGCGGTTGCACTTTTCAGGCCTGGACCTCTTCAAAGCGGCATGGTTGATGATTTTATAAAGAGGAAACATGGCAAGGTGCCAATTAAGTATGAACTGCCGCAGTTAAAGGAGATACTGGAAAATACATACGGTGTAATGGTTTATCAGGAACAGGTGATGGAGATTGCAAAAAAACTCGCCAATTTGGGCCCCGGCGATGCAGACCTGTTAAGAAAGGCAATGGGCAAAAAACTGCCTGAGGAGATGGTCTTGCAGAGGGAAAAGTTTATTGAAGGGGCAAAAAGAAATAAGATAAACCAGAAGGCAGCAGAGAGGATCTTTGACCTGATGGCGAACTTCGCGGGTTACGGCTTCAACAAATCCCACAGTGCAGTGTATGCGCTTATCGCATACCAGACTGCGTATTTAAAGGCACATTATCCTGTTGAATTCATGGCAGCGCTCCTGACATCAGAAATGGGCGATACTGAAAAGGTTATAAAGTATATTGCAGGATGCAAGGCAATGGGGATAGAGGTTTTACCTCCTGATATAAACGAAAGTTCAAAGGACTTTACAGTTAAAGAGGGGAAGATAAGGTTCGGTCTTGCTGCAGTAAAGAATGTCGGCACAGCAGCAATAGAAGCCATAATTACAGTGAGAGAAAAAGGGGGACACTTCACATCCATCTTTGATTTATGCGGCAGGGTTGACATGCGGAAGGTGAATAAAAAGGTTATCGAAAGCCTTATAAAATGCGGTGCGTTTGATTTCAGCCATGCAAAGAGGGCTGTTCTGATGCAGTCCATTGACAGGATAATAGATGTATCCCTGGGCATGCACAGGGACAGCATGAGGGGGCAGGCAAGTATATTTGATGCTGCTAAAGACTCCAGGATTGCAAATGTCATCGACCTGCCTGATGAAGAAGAATGGCACGAGAATGAATTGCTTGCGCATGAAAAGGAGTCCCTGGGTTTTTATATAACAGGGCATCCGCTGGCAAGATACGATGCAGAGATCAATCTTTACACGAATACGGATACAGAGACCATAGCAGAGAAACAGGACGGGGACTCAGTAAGGATTGGCGGCGTTGTAATATCCGTAAACGAGAAGACTACCAAAAAAGGCGACAGGATGGCGTTTGTAATACTTGAGGACATGAAGGGGTTTGTAGAGGTGACTATATTTGCCGAACTTTACAGGAAGGCATCAGGCTGTCTTGCGGGTGATATACCTGTACTTATTAAGGGCAGGGTTGATAAGGCTGAAGAAAAGGTCAAACTTATTGCAGAGGAGATTTATCCTATTGATGAGGCGAGAGAAAGGCTCACAAACGCAGTCCATCTGGGCATAAAGACACTCGGTATAGATAACGGTCAACTTGAAGATATAAAGTCTCTGCTTAAAAAATATTCCGGGAACTGTCCTGTCTTCTGCCACTTCAGATATCCTGACGGGAAAGAGGTTGTCCTTGCGCTCCCTGACGAACTGAGGGTTTCGCCAAGCAAAGATATGATGGAAGATGTAAAGGGTTTTATCGGAGAAGACGGGGTTTACTTCAGTTAGACCATTATTCCCTCCCTATCATGCTAAGCGTGCCTATTTTATTTTCTGTGCCGTTTAAAAACCTTTTTATATTTTCAGTATGCCTTATAATTATAAGCAAACATATTGCTGCTGCCAGCGGAGTATATGCCTTTGTATGCGGAAAGAACCAGAAAAGGACTACGATTAAAAACGAAGCGGTTATTGAACCCAGAGATACATATCTTGTAGCGATTGTTATGACTACGAAAGAAGCCAGTGCTGCAACTGCATGAAGCGGCGCGATAACCAAAAATATGCCGAGCGCTGTTGCAACACCTTTGCCTCCCTTAAAGCCAAGAAACAGCGGGAATATATGACCCAGAAATGCTGCAATACCTGCAATGCTTATAATTGCTACAGAGCCGCTAAAGATATATTTTGTAAGGATTACAGGCACAGCACCTTTAAGTATATCAATGAGTAGCGTGATAATGCCAGCACCCCTGCCTGCAGCCCGCATCACATTTGTTGCGCCTATATTGCCGCTGCCGATAGTCCTTGGGTCAGGCGCACCGGTTAATCTAGCGATGACAATGCCTGTTGGTATTGAACCGATTAGATATGAAGCGATAATTAAGATTAACCCTTCTGTATGCAATTATTCTGACCTCACAGAGATTATCCAGCAGAACTTTTAGAATTTCAAGGATTTTATGTAAAGTTGTCCGAAAATGTCCACAAAATGTCCGAAAAATGCTTGACAAAAGAAAGGGGGAGGTATAATTTACAGTCGAAAAAAGAGGTAGATATGTCAGAAG
>MGPS01000008.1:32310-32518 GCA_001797495.1 Deltaproteobacteria bacterium GWC2_42_11 | reverse complement strand
ACCCTGCCTTCAATCTTTGAGAAATAGCCCACCACCTCTGCAAATGCAAGGGAGGGGAGGAGAATCATTATAAAAAATATGACAATCTGAAAGACGCCGCTAAAAAGTGCCCTCTTCATAAAAACCACCTCCTTAAATCATAAGAAAACTTTTTGTAATGCATAATTTATAGCAGAAGAAGTAAATATTGTCATTGACAGGTGTCACA